>JAQSXL010000084.1 GCA_029256685.1 Gammaproteobacteria bacterium
ATTAGCGGCTTTAAGCGGCGCTATTATATGGAATTTAATAACTTGGTACTATGGCATACCGTCTAGCTCTTCTCATGCCCTAATCGGCGGCCTTTTGGGCGTTGCCATTATTAAGTCGGGTTGGCATTCTATTAATTATCTTGGCATTAGTAAAGTTTTAGTTTCTATCATTGTTTCACCTTTGTTGGGCTTGGCGGTAGGGTTGTTATTTATCTTTATTATCGTCAGGCTATTTTTTCATTCACCCAGGCAAAAAATTGATCGGCTATTTCGTAAATTACAATTGGTTTCATCGGCCTTAATCAGTCTTGGACATGGTGGTAATGATGCCCAAAAAACCATGGGGATTATCGCTATTTTGTTATTTTCATCCCATTTAATTGGTCCCGAATTTCATGTGCCTGTTTGGGTTATCATAGCGTGTAATTTAACCATAGCCTTGGGAACCATGTGTGGTGGCTGGCGTATTGTCCGCACCATGGGCATGAAAATTACCAAGTTGCAGCCTGTGAGTGGTTTTGCGGCAGAAACTGCAAGCGCCATGACCATATTTCTAGCCACAGGGTTTGGCATACCGGTTTCTACTACACACACCATTACCGGCTCAATCATGGGTGTAGGATCGCTGCAGCGTGCTTCCGCCGTACGTTGGGGGGTTGCTAAAAGTGTGGTAATGGCTTGGATCATTACAATTCCTGCCTCGGGTATGGTCAGTGGACTCATTTGGTATTTAATTCATTTGTTTTATGCTGGATAAGAAAAAATATTGCAAATCTATTTGGCTCATGCAACGAGTTTTAATTATCGGGAAGCGCTTTATGCGCCTTTGCAACAATTAATCTTGCCACAGGCTAAGATAATCTTCCCACACTTAAAAACTACAGAAGCTATGGATTCTAAAAGTCTAATAGCCCATTCTGACTTAGTGCTTGCCGAGGTTTCTTATCCCTCCACGGGCACCGGAATTGAACTGGGCTGGGCTAATATGCTTAACAAACCCATTTATTGTCTTTATCAAGCCAATCGTAAGTATTCGACTAGCCTTGCGGTAATTACTACTCATATGATAGCCTATGAAAACTCTCAGGAGTTATCTCCGGCGGTGATTAATATTTATGAGACCTGGGAAAGGGCTTAATATTTCCTTAAGGTTAGCTTGCTATAGTAGTGAGAGTAAAAAAGGTTAGCGAGAGGTTGCTATATGACGGTTGAAGAATTAATAACTCTATTAAAAATAAGTAGTCAATTAGTTATCACAGCAACAGATAATCCTACCTTAGTACAAGAGTGGTTAATAGATAAACCTCAAGATAGAAAAGTAGTTACAAATTTTATCCAATGGTTCGAAAACTTCCCATCAGTTTTTAAATCATTGTTAAATGCTTTAAAAAATCCTGATTTATTAGATAATTTTATAATCGAAAATTGGACTGATCTTGGAGCCATAGGTAGAGATGTCTGTAGAATTATTCCTGCTGCACAAATTTTTAATGCTAGGTATGCGCAATATGCCGGCAATTTAGCAAATTTTAAGCTGATAATTTATTTAGCCCAAATTAAAGTTTTATTTTATGCGGCTACCATTGCGCCCCAGCATGCTCAAATCTTATTAGTTAAAAACCCAGATGATATAAAACAAACTCAAAAATTGATTCAGGAAAATCTTCCCGCTGATAAATTACCTATTTTTCTGGAAAATTTAACAAAATTAGCCGCGGACCCTGACTCTATGATTCGGTTCTTAGAAGAAAATAAAAGCCTTAAAAAGGCTCTTTTGTCTGAGAAAACCATTCTTATCCAGAGAATAAAAATGATTTTTGAAGAAAAAGTTTTTATTACTAAATTAATCAAGTCTGAGCCATTAATTAAGCTGATTTTAAATGATAAAAAGGCTGTAAGGCAGCATGTAACCAAAGCCCAATGGAAAATCATTGGAAATTTTTATAAATTTTCTAAAAAAGCTAGAAATTTCGCAAATATACATAAGATAGAGGTATTTCTAGAAGCGGTTAAAATTAGTGCTAAAAACCCTAATTTTTTAAATGATTTCTTAATTAGAAATCCAAACATTCATAAATTTTTGAAGGAAAATATTGATCCATTGGTAGTCATTGCCGAGATCATACCCAGCAGTATTATCAAACTCAATCTGTTAGATCCTCTTCATCCAGCTAATCCATTTAATAAGCAGGGTATTCATTTTAGAACGTTATTGGTTATTAATCGGCTATATCAAGTCTCTGAATTGATGGCTGATTCGGAGGCGTATAATCATAAAATTAGAGCAAGTTTTAGCCAAGAATTATTAACAAAATTATCGTTTGAGGAATTATTGGCATTAAATGAGGTAGTGGAAAATGATACGACTGCAAATCCTTTTTTAAGCAGATTTTTTAAGTGTTTTAATGAAGAATTACTTTATCAGCTAGAGATTAAATTCATTGAGACGGAAGTGCTTGATAAATTAGATACCACTATCAAGCGCTTGAACGGTAAAAATGAGTTTTCGGTATTTGCGGAAATAACCCATAATAAGGTCCAGGTATTAGAAAAATTAAAGAATGATATAGCGGTTGAAAGGGATAAACTAATGGCAAGTAAGGCCGGTTTAAAACCGGCTTATGAAGCTATTAATGAGAGTAGAGAAAACTGTAGATATTGGCTAGATAATGCTTTAGAAAATAGGGATATTAATAGACATTCCAATATGGTGAAGGAAGTAGTAGAGATTGTTACAGCAACGCTGCAAAATATTAAAGCGTCGTTTACACAATTTTGCGCTAAAATGAAGCGAGATAAGGCAGTAACTCCCATTACAGCTAGTCCAACTGAAAAAGCAAATTCAGCTACGCACTATGAATATCCTGGCTTATTCAAAACTAAAACGCATAAGCAACTAGAATCGGTACGTGATAATATTAGCCAATGTCAAAATTTCAATCGTAGACTGTCCGTAGAAAGCGAACCCGGATGATTTGCTATTTCAGCTAACCATGCAAAAATATCAAAAACAAGCCAATCTTGCGCAGTAGTGGTATCAATAGCATCATTGAGACTAATCAACCCGACTTTCTTCTCAATCAATTTTGTTGTTAGGGAGCCCATGATCAATAGAGTGAATGATATATTTGTAACGGTATATGTGTTAAAAGCTCGGAGATTCTGGCCAAGCCTTGAGAAACGCTTGTAGAACTTGTGCATTATTAGATTGTGTATCTTTGGCGCTATAGAGTAGCGTAATGGATTGTTTGCTGGCCTTTTCCAAAATAAATTCGATTAATTCCGGCTTTTCCTGCAGTTCTTGAATATAACGCTGCTGAAATTCCAACCATTTTTCAGGATCATGGTTAAACCATTTTCTCAATGCATTGCTGGGTGCAATCTCTTTTAGCCATAAATCAATAGCAGCCTCTGTTTTTTTAATACCCCGAGGCCATAGCCTATCAATTAATAGTCTGAGCCCATCTGATTTTTGCGGCGGATCATAAATTCGCTTGATTCCGATGTCATTTTTCGCCATAGAGCGTGTCATCATAACAACTAATCCTAGTATATCACACAAAATAGCGGCCTGTAGCAAATTACGCAGCCATGTAAAAGATCAATTCATGTCATGGTGAAAGGTTCAATTATAGTATGTCAATTACCGCATACCATCCGGTGGCTAACGGATACGGGTTCCTGAATTAATAACACTGGTAAAATGAGCAGGTTTATCATTATAAAATAAATTTTTGATATATTATTATTTTGATAATATAATGCCATTTTCAATAAATTATCTTATAGGAAATGATTTTTATGTTAAGAATAGGTTTATATTTATTAGGTATCCTGAGTTTTATCGGTTTAACCGGTTGTGCCACGAACGCATCTGTTGATCAAATGGCCTATCACTATCAAGGCAATAAACAACCTAGCAATAAAACTTTGCTGAATGGCATTGCCGTTAGTCAGGTTACAGGTGGTCATGAAACCAATCCACTTTGGACCTCACAAATTAATAATGAAAATTTTAAGCAAGCGTTGGTTAGATCACTACAGCAAGCAAGTTTATATAACGACTCTACCAAACCTAAATATGTCCTTAGTGCAAATTTAATGATGCTTGATCAGCCGATAGCCGGTTTTGATATGACAGCCAGTTGTCAGGTTCATTATACCTTGCGGGACGTTAAAAAAGATAAAATTGTATATAGGGATGATATATTAGCTTCTTATACCGCCAAGGGCGGTGATGCCTTTCTTGGAATGGAACGGTTAAAAAAAGCCACTGAAGGTGCGGCGAAAGCCAATATACGAAAGTTGATCGAGACTTTGTATCAACACACATAGATAAAATTGACTGAATTAAGACAGGCTCTAACAACAATTGATAGGGCCTGTCTCAGTAGTACCAAGCATACATAAATACGTTCCTAGAACTCAAGGTTTTATGTCCACGAGCCAACGACAATGGAACGCTCATTTTTAGCTAAATTACCCGCCCGCAATTCCATCAAAAATAGTCATTAACTTACAAGGGATTCAGCCATCACGCCTAACTATTTTTTGAATAACTAACTATAACGCTATCTTTACTAAAATGAAAGCCGGGGAAGTGCAAGGCCGTATTGTAATAGAAGCTTGAGGTTAAATTTCCTCAGAAATTATTGAATTTTACTTCAGACTTGATCTTAGAAATAACTTTAACAGTTAAAAGTATTCAAGCGCATGCAATCTGAGTCGGAACCAAATTCAGTGATCTAACCATCAACCAATATGGTTTCAGGCGCAGCGAATAGGGTTCTCAGATATTTTTAACTAATTTAGGATATGTCAATAAAATGGTTTCTAATTTAAAATAGGTTCCACTCATTATTAACCCTTCATTTTATGCAACATACTTGTCACGATTTAGTTAATTTATTTAATGAATTATTTGCTTCAACTGAACAAACGGTTTTAGTAGGCGGCGCTAGCGAGCCTTTATATCGGCCAAGTACTCCAGATGAACTATTACATCAAGTTATCTTTACCCATGATTACTATGCCAGCGCCTTGCATGAAATAGCGCATTGGTGCATAGCTGGTAAAGAACGGCGACAGTTAGTTGATTACGGCTATTGGTATAAGCCAGATGGCAGAAATTTAGCCGAGCAAATTTTATTTGAGCAGGTTGAGGTAAAACCTCAGGCCATTGAATGGCATTTTTCACTAGCGGCGGGGGTGAATTTTAATATTAGCTTGGATAACCTTGCCGGCGAAACTCATTCAACCAGTGATTTTCAACAAAAAGTTTATCAGCAAGCATGGTTGTATTTTGAAACAGGATTACCTCTGCGGGCCGAGAAATTTAAAAACCGCTTACTTGAATTTTATGACCGCTCGGCCGTTTATTATCAATCGCTACTTGGCGAGCTAGCTTGATTTTAATTCTATGCCATTCCAACTATAGGCCGTATGAGTCATTCGATATTCTTGAATAAAGCTAATTTTTTGTTCAACAAATTTTATAATGCTCATGCCGGGAAAGGCGTAATATTGATTATTTGATTGGCAGGCAAAATCCCATTGCAAAAATGCGATTCGTTCCTTAGTTAGATAATAAAAGGTATGGATATCCCATTGCTGCACCGTACTGTTAGCCCTTAACCAAAAATGAAACCAATCAGTAACTTCATCGATACCATAATAGCTTGGTCCATGGGATTCTATAATGAGGCAGTCAGGTGCAAGGCTGTCAATAATTTTGGCTAGCTCATTTTGTTTCCAACCTTCCATATATTGCTTGATAACAGTTAGGGCCATTTTTTCCATAAGATAGCTATTTCTATAGGCATGATGAATACGACGTTTAATTAAACGTCGTATTCGTTAAATGAGCCACGCTTGCCTAATGGTTTATCGAGCTTGCATAATAAGTATCAATGGCTCGCCATTGATCTTGTACCATATCGGGCCAGTGATCTTTATCAAATCCAGGCGCATCTTTAAGCTTATCTTTGCTCACGTTTAAGATAAAGCTTTTATCATCTGGAGAATAGCTAATGGCTTTCCAGGGTAGAGCGAAGTATTTATCGCCTATACCCAATAGCCCACCAAACGATAAAACCACATAATGTACCTGACCGGTTAATTTATCGAGTACTATCTCTTCAATTTTACCCAGATTTTGCTTATCGATATTTTTAACGGATACGCCAATAACTTCATCGGATTTAACGATATTAGATGAATGGTCTTTCATGATTATCTCCTATAAGTTATTTAAAACCCCGGAACTTTCATAAAGCGACATAAATTTTAGGAACTTTGCTATTGAATAAGGACTTGTGAAGCTAACTTCACAATATGATTGGTAACCCACTTATTATAACAGATTACCGCTGTAGCTAAAATGTTAATTTATTTGTAGTAGGAGTATGGGTCTCCGCGGTATTTTCATGTTTATTTTTTCTGTCCAATAAATAATTTGCAAAGACTATATTGCCAGATTTCCTTTCCTTTTCAATCCACTCATCGGTAAATATTGAAATTGAGGAAGTTTTATTGATCTCTATAGCTTTTTTCTCAACTGGAACCGTTGTAGATAATGGCTCCATAAAGAATTTTTGAGTATTTTGTTTGCTATTTTGCCCAACTTCAGCTTTTAATCTGGCTAGATAATTAGCAAAGTCATAATTCCCGGCTGCTCTTTCTTTTTCAATGTTCCATGGATCATTAATTATTTTTTGGTTAGTGGAATAATCGGCTAAAAATCCAGGTACCTTGGGGGAAATAATTTTCATCTCTTCAGGATGATTTTTAAGCGCCTTTAAGTGGTCTATAACATTTTCATAAGACGCTGTATAAGTTTGGCCTGTTTGAGTTGGAATTTCACCTCTTTGTTTAATACCTTTAAGAATATTCTTAGTTTGTCTAGCTTTTAAAAAATGAGGGTTACTTTTAAGCTCTTTAATGTCGTACATTAAATTATTATGGGTTGTGGTGCTAGGTAAATTTTGTTTTTTGATTTGTCGGATAACAGCAGAATGAGCCATCGCTCTCTCTGGATTACATGATTTAGCATAATCAATGTAATGATGATCTTGGCTATCTAATAAAGGGTTATGAAACTGATCACGTACAAATAAGGTCGGGCTAGGGTTGCTTTTATATTTATCAAGCTGCTTTTGTGCGCCGGCAGCTTTTTGGGGAGAGTTTTGCTGGGCTTTAGACCTAGGATTTAGAGACTCTTCATAATAAGCATCTGGGCTGATATTATCTTGGGCTTTACTAAGAGGAGAGGTGAACATACCAACTAAAATGCTAACACCGGCGAATATACTTCCAGTAATTGCTTTTATTTTTTTAAATAGGTTGCGCATAGATAACCTCTTCGATTAAATAAACTAACTAAGTTTATACCATATTAATCTTAACAAAACCTTAGGTAATAGCAATACACGGATGAGCCACGGATGAGCCACGGATGAGCACTGTATAAAAAATCTTAAATGTAGAAAATCTTGGGTTTATTAAGTAACTCATTTTTATTGAATTTTTACTAATGACTCTTTTGCAATCCAAAATAGTTTTAGATTTCCTTAAGGTAAAAATGGTTACTTATCTGCAAGCTCAAATTCACAGAACAAAAAAACAGCTCCTCTAGAGGTGATAAAATTATGCAAATTACCTTTCACTTATTATTTACAAAGAAATTTCCGGAAATGAGCTATAGGCATATCATTTTTAATATGGTTTACACTAAGTAAAATTATAGGGCAGGGCATTTAAACGCTAGATTCATAGATTGGTTTATTCATCATGGCTTTCTCCTAGGTAAATAGAGACTTATTGAGCGATGAAATAGGGCAAGTATAGAATGGGTTTTTGCAAACTAGTCCAAATATACTAATTTGTTGGGGATACCGCTCAAAAACCTGCCAAAATCTGGTATTCATTTTCTTTGTTAACTTGTCTTGTTAAACTATTTTCTCGTATTATGCGTTATTGCATAGTCTTGTAATAGACTGCTTGCATAATCTTAAGTCGTAGCTTTTATCTAAGCGAAGAGGAAAACATGAGTATATCTGCCCAGCAAGAGGTGGTTTCGGTTAGAAATCCTCGGCATTAATGCGCTATCGTTTAATGGAGTGAGTTAATATTAATCCAGCAAGAGCGCATGGCTATATTGGG
>JAQSXL010000002.1 GCA_029256685.1 Gammaproteobacteria bacterium
ATAATTCAGTGGGCCGTCTTTAATGGGTTGTTTGACTGGAGTGGTTGCACATCCTGCTAGCAATAAGATCAATACCAGGCCTAATAATCTACTAAAATTTTTCATGTAACAGTTCCTGCTTATAGCGGGCGGTTAATTGCTGACTCAATTTATAAACCGCCAACGCATACATAGGGCTTGTATTATACCGGGTTATGGCATAAAAATTATTAAAAATCAGCCAATGTTCTGGGCCTTGCTCTCCAGCTAATGCTAAAACATTAGCCCGTTCGGTAGTTTTAACCGATGGGATGGGTTGGATTCCCTCTTGAATAAGTTCTTTTAAGCTGTGTTGAGGTGCCACCCGGCGATACGGCCATTCCTTAATTTTAGTGGCTTGGCTTGGAATGGCGATATAGCCACCGGGTTGCCAGCCATGGATTTTTAAATAATTAGCAATGCTACCGATGCTGTCGGGCACGCTATTCATTAGATCTCCGCGTTTATTTCCATCGATCTCAACGCCATAAGCTCGGTATGAGCTAGGCATAAATTGAGGTAAACCTAAGCCGCCGTCATAGGAGCTTTTGATAGTGAGAGGATCGATGCCTTGTTCACGAGTGAGTAATAAAAATTCACGCAATTCTTTAGTGAAGTAGGGTGCTCTTGGCGGATAGTTAAAAGCTAAGGTGGCCAAACTGTCAATGGCCCGGTAATTAAGTGGGGCACGGCCATAAGATGTTTCAATGCCTAAAATAGCAATGATCACACTGGCAGGCACTCCATAATTTTTTTCAACTTCGGTTAATACTTGATGATGAGTGTGCCAAAACTTAACTCCTTGTTCAATACGTTCGGGATTAACAAAGAGTTTTTCATATTGGTACCAAGGTCGGGCATTATAGGGAACCGATTTTCTAGCCACTACGTCGGTATGCAATTGCACGGTATTAAACAGCTTGGTAAGCTCGCGCTCATCAAATTGGTATTGACTCACCATCTGTTGGATGAAAGCCTGTACATCGGCGCGTTCGGCCAATGGTGCAGCTCTAACCCAGCTATTAAAACTACAGGCGAGTAAAAAAATACTCAGTAAACGAAGAGGTAATTTCATATCTTAATAAGTGAGAAAATTGGCAGATAAACTTAACAGGTTTTTCAGTCAGAGCCAAGCCTTGGACGCTAAAATAAAAAATTAATCAAGGGCGGGTTAGTCTATAACGAAGGGTAATCGACATTTGGGTATGATGTTATACAGTTTTACTTCACTATGCCGTTTTCGGTAGCCCGCATATAGCTTGTTAATGTTTAAGTAAGCTTATACTACTTTGTAAAACCATATTTAGTCTATACTTATTATTATCATCAGGATAGGAATGGTTATGAAGCGTACTAATACTCCACAAACCTTTGATATATCGACATTGATGGTAATACCATCTGAACAAGAAACCAAAAGCTCGTATGAAAGTAGTCAAGCGACAGCACCTCAGGAGTTGAACGATACACTTATCTTAGTATCTAATTCTGTATTAGATGGTTTTCGAGAGGGTGATGGCGATCTAATGGATAAAATTGTCATTCATCTTAACAGAAAAGGCATCTTAGCTAAAAGAATCGTCGAAAATAGCGATAAAATTCCTGCTAACAAGCGTGAACAAGTATCCCTAGGGCAGTTAGTAGCGTTAGGTGACAAAACCCAGTGTGATAATGAAACACTGCAAAATAAATTATTAGACATCATTCAACAACATACTGATAAAACCATCATTTTATATATTGGTAGTCGACTTGATGTAGTTGACATGCATCAAGAACAGCCCATGAGAGCAGGAAGCGGTTCATTATATACCAAAGAATTTCTACAAGAGCTGCAGAAAGGACTACCTGCCCCTCGATACTACACAGGGAGAAATCAAACCCATGAATGCTTCAGTTGATGCTATTTTTAACATTATTATAAAACAAACACCTGATGGTTATAGGAAGTGCTTACAACAGCTGAGGCAATTACATAAAGATAATGTATTTGATACTGAACACGTTGTTGACAAACTTATCACTGACATTTTTGCGCAGCTTAGCCAACCCGAAGAATCAGCCGGAAATAATTTTCCTTTGAATCGATAACGTTTACGGTTAGATTAGAGGGATAGTATGATTAAATGAGGTGAAATACCATGTTAAAGACAGAAGATAAGCGTATGAAAGTGATTAAACAGCCATCGAATGAGTTAGATTTAAGCAATTGTAATTTAATCAATGACAGTTTACAAGCTAAGCTTGCAGATAAAACAGATTGGGTTTTGATAGATTTATCTGATAATCCTATCAGTGATGTTAGCGTATTAGCCGCACAAAAAAGCTTGCGTGTTTTACGCTTAGTCGGTATAGCAATTTCTGATTTGTCAAAAATCCCAGCGCTAGAATCTCTGGAGGAATTACATTTGAGTGATACGCCCATTTCTGATTTAACGGGAATTGGTAATCAATTTAACAATCTTAAAATTCTCTATTTAACTGGCACACCACTTGCCAAATTGGCAGGTATTCAAGAACTACCTGCACTCGAAGAGTTGAGTCTATCTGATACTAATGTGACCAAAAAAGAGATGTTTGCGCTTGCTCAATTAACAAACTTGAAGAAACTATATCTTGAAGGGTTGGAGTTAGATGCTACCTCATTATTAGCGCTTAAATCCCTATCTAAGTTAGAATACCTCGAAGTTAACTATGAGCCAGAATTACAATATGCTAAAGATGAGTTATTTAAACTGATTAAAAAGGAACAATCACTAGTTAACACTCCGAATAAGCCTACAGCGCATAAAGAAATGAGCGACAAAGCATCAGTGAATTTTTATCATTTCCATCAGTCGGTTGAGTCTAACACCCCTAAACGGCCTGTTGACGCAACTTCTGGCTATCATGCCACTGGTAACAAACAAAAAAAATTACGGCAGATTAAAGAGCTTATTCTAAGTTTAGATAAGGATGGTGTTATTGATTTAGATAATTGGATTAATTCCAATATACTTAAAAACAATGAGCCTGAATTGAAACAGTGGGATGCAACAACCAATAAAACAGTCCCATGATGGTCTAGATGACGCCATGAAGCAGCACGATTTATACAAATTATTGGGTGTTAAGTGCCAAGAAATTAAAACTTATTTACGTGGATAATTAAACTCAAGCCGCTTGGAAAAACTGAATAGGGAGACTCATAGGTTGGGGATATTAGTTTAAGAAGAGATTATAAACAACTGCTTGTCAACGCATAAATTGTACTCTATCATAGATCAAAAAGAGAGCAAAATGGCGTATAATGACTATTATAAATTCTGACCATTGGCAGCGTGCGATCATCTTGGTCGATATGAATGCTTTTTTTGCCGCCATTGAGCAATTGGATTTTAACGAGTTGCGTCATAAGCCAATAGCCGTTACCAATGGCGAACAAGGCAGTTGTATCATTACCTGTTCTTATGAAGCCAGAGCCTATGGCATCAAAACCGGAATGCGGTTTTTTGAGGCTCGCAAGCTATGCCCCGAATTGATCCGCCGCCCATCGCGGCATAAACGGTATGCCGAAGTTTCGCGTACCATTATGCAGGCTTTGCGTGATATTACTCCCGATATTGAAATTTATTCGGTGGACGAAGCCTTTTTAGATATTACCCATTGCCAAAAACTCTATGGTAGCCCAATAAAAATTGCCGAGTTGGTTAAAGAAAAGGTTTGGCAGGTGGCTAAATTGCCTTGCTCTATTGGTTTGAGTGGCGATAAAAGTACCGCCAAATTTGCCGCTAATTTACATAAACCTAATGGGCTGACCATTATTCCACCTTGGGAGGCCAAAGAGCGACTCCGTCGGGTGCCGGTTTCAGAACTGTGGGGCGTGGGAAAGGGAATCACCGAGTTTTTAGCACGCTACCGTGTGGTCTATTGTGGTGATATGGAAAAGTTGCCCATCAGTGTTTTAGCTCAGCGTTTTGGTAATCTAGGCCGCAGGCTTTGGAATATTTGTCAAGGGGCCGATCCTGATCCCGTGCGTCCTACCTTGGCCGAACCCAAATCCATGGGGCATGGTAAGGTGTTGCCGCCTAATGTCACCGACGAGAAAATGCTGTTGATTTATTTTAGGCATATGTGTGAAAAATTAGCAGCCCGTTTAAGGCGAAATCGGCTAGCCGCGCAAGAGTTCTTCATAGGTGCCAAAAGTTATCAGTGGGGCTGGTTAGGCGGTAAATATAAAACGGCTTATCCCTGTAATGATGGCGCCGAGCTATACGCCTTATGCCGAAAAATGCTGCGTGAGCATTGGCAAGGCGCGGCTGTTTTTCAGGTGCAAGTTACCGCTTATGATCCCCGGCCGGAGGGCCAACAACTTGAATTGTTTTTGCCTGATGAAGAATCTCATAATGCTCATCAAGTTATCGATACCATCAATCAACGTTATGGTGAATTTACCATAGCGCCAGCTAGTTTATTAAACCGCTCTAAAATGCCGAATGTTATATCACCGGCATGGAAACCCGAGGGCCCAAAACAATCGGTATAATAGACAAATTCGTATTCATAAACTATGTTTATAGAGAGAAGATAATAGAAGGAGTTATATCATGAAAAAAAGTAAACAAAATGAGCAGGCTAAGACAGAGCAAAAAATAACCACTGAGAAATCTGTCTTAGATACAACTGCATTAGAGCAGGCTAGTGGTGGTTGTTGTACTTGTACTTGTACTTATATGTCTGTCCAACCAGCGCCATTACCTATATCTATAAATAGTCAAACATCTACAACGGGATTTATTCTTAATGGAAACGGTAATAATAAGGCCACCGCAGCAACCCAATCATAATCTTAATTAAAGTGATTGTTAAACTTAGCTTAAGATTTAAAATCTTGATTTTTAAACAGCCTGCCAAAACTCTGATAGGTAGGCTGTTTTTTTTAAACACCTCTGATAATTTTTCTTCTGAAAATAGCATACTCCTCCCTTAATAACGGCAACTATGTTAAACTAGAATGACTATTAATAGAGTTTAATGAATAGAGTCTATATAAGAACTCTAATAGTCAAAGGAGATAGAAAATGAGTATCTCTCACCAGGAACTTCCTTCTCTAGATGATTCGGTACTAACTGCTATAATTTACGCTAAAAATGATTTGTTTGGTTTCAAGGTTGAAATGCGTTATCAGGGGGATAGTTATTTTTTGACGGAAACGGGCAAAGAAACCGCCTTATATGCTAGCATAGAGCAAGCTAAGCGAGCCGCACGCGATGCCGGAGCGGTAAAAGCCTATGCCGCTTACGATACGGTGTATGATGAAATGGGCACTAAAGTCCCGCAGCAAGGCAAAACACGTTTTGATTATCAAACGATTGATCTTAGTACTTATTACTAATAATTAAACAGATCGGATGATTATGAAAAAAAAATGGTGGGTTTCGCTGGCTATAGTGATATTGATTATAGCCGTTGTTTATTACTTCTGGTATCAGCGCAAGCCTTCTGAGCCTATAAAAACCGTGACGGTGACTCAAGGTTCTATTAGCGATAAAGCCATTGCCATTGGTCAAATATTACCCGAACGCTCTATCAAGGTAAAATCACAGGTATCTGGTATCGTAGCCAAATTACTCCATCGCGAAGGTGATTACATCACAGAAGGCGATATTTTATTACAGATTCAACCAACCCCATCCCCCGCAAAATATGATGAATTAACGCGTGATGTGGAGATAAAACGGGTAGCCGAGCAAGCCCGTAGAGCAAATTTAATTATTGTGCAGAATGCCTATGCACAAAAAGTTATAGACGCTCTAAAATACGGTGAAGCCAAAGAAAATTATAAAACCGCTGTTCTTGAGCGGCAAAAGGCGGAGGAACAGTTAGCTTTAATAGAACAGGGTAAGGTCGCTATCGGTGAACATCAAATCACCAGTGCAATTACTAGCCCCATCACGGGTCATATACTAGAACAAGGGGTTAATGAGGGTGATCCCATTGTAGCACAATCGGAAATGCAAGCAGGCGATGTATTATTTTCCATTGCAGATATGCAACACTTGGTATTTCGTGGTGAAGTAAATGAGCTTGATGCTGTTAAATTGAAACAAGACATGCCAGCCACCTTGACGATAGGTGCTTTGCCCGATATGAGTATTAAGGGTAAGGTGGTGAAAATTGCGTTACAGTCTGAGCAGGCAAGTGATATCACCACCGCTCACTCTCAACAAGCTAACAAAACTAATACCTCTAAATTCAATGTCGGTTTTAAAATTGAAATAGGTGAATTACAAATACCTGCTAATGCCACGCTGAAATCGGGTTATTCGGCTACGGCCGAGATCGTTGTAAACCAAATCAAGAACGCCTTATTATTGCCGGAACGAGTTTTGGTATTTAAAGAAGATAAGCCTTATGTTCAATTATTCTCGGCTGAAACCGAGCCGAAACTACAAGCTATTAAAACTGGGATTAGCGATGGGATTAATGTAGAAGTTCTAGAAGGTTTACAATTAGGTCAAACGGTATTAGATAAACCGTTAGATAACCAGGCTTTAGACTAGTCAATTTAGAATCTCATGGGCAAAGTGCCTACGGTTTGCGGAGGAAACTAAATTAATAAACATGTTATTTTATGAATTTATCCAGCAAATTTTTCATGATATGTGGAATCATAAGCTGCGTAGCCTACTTGCCTTATTTGGCATTGTTTGGGGCACAATGGCTGTTATAGTGTTGCTTGCCTTAGGTCAAGGGTTTTATGATAAGCAAATGCGGGCTTTGGCAAGTTTAGCCGCAGGTACTTTAGAAATTTATTTAGGTAAAACCACTAAACCCTATCAGGGTTTGCCGTTAGGGCGGCGAATTTTAGTGAAGGCCGAGGTTATTAATAACTTACCGCAAGCATTACCAGAGCTAGCCCATACCTCTCCTAATTTAATGATTTCGGGCTCGCTAACCCATGGTATAGAACAAACTCAAACAACGGTGAGTGGAGTATCTGCTGATTACGGTGTAATTCGGCATTGGCAGCCCATGCCGAATGGGCGGTTTATTAATATTTTAGATACTCAAGATATTAAACGAGTCGTTTTTTTAGGCGCTAATTTAAAGCAGAGTTTATTTCACAATGCCGAGGCTTTACAGCGGCAAATTCTAATTAATGGCATGCCTTTTACCGTTATAGGGGTAAGAGCCAAAAAAAATCAAGCGGAAAGTTGGGAAGATTATCATGCCTTTATTCCCTATAGCACGTTTATCTCACTGTGGGGCGACCAAAATCTCAATCAATTTGTAGTCACTGCTAAAGATCCCAAACAATCGAACCCGGCTAAAAACGCTTTAACCCATTATTTTGCTAAACATTATTATTTTGATCTTACCGATAAGAATGTATTAAATATTATGGATTACTCATCCTTTAGAAGTTTTTATGTGTGGTTCTTTCGTGCCGTCCAATGGTTCTTGGGTCTGTGCGGTGCTTTTACCTTGTGTGTGGGAGGCATAGGCATAGCCAATACCTTATTTTTGATCGTGCAAGAGCGTACGCAAGAAATAGGCTTGCGTAAGGCTATGGGAGCACAAAAACATCATATCTTAGGTCAAATTTTGTTAGAAACCCTGGTACTGGTGGGGATGGGGGGATTATTGGGAATGACCCTCGCGCTGAGTATTATCAAACTGTTAGCAGTGATAGCACTCCCAGACTGGTTGGGGAATCCGGTAATTTCTATGCCCACTGTTCTTGCAACCGGTTTAATTTTACTTACGGTAGGACTATTAGCCGGTTATTTTCCGGCCCGCCGCGCTGCTAATATGCAACCGGTTGAAGCCTTAGCGGCTCCTTCATGTTAAGCGATTTGTTTGCGGAACGTGCCCGGGTTTGGCTTACCATTTTCGCTATTGCCTGGGGGACTCTTTCTATCGGTTTGATGTTGGGTATTGGGGAGGGCTTGCGTCAGAATTTTGGAAAAAATATGCATGGAATAGGCGAAGATCTATTGATTTTAAATCCAGGCATGAGTACCAAGCCCTATCGTGGTCAAGCGCAGCAAGTAATCCGGTTTAATTTACAGGATTTGCAGCGGTTAAAAAGCTTACCGGGTGTGATGACTGTAACTCCGGAGTATGCCTCACAAAAAGACATAACTTTAACAGTGGAGAAAAAAGAATATCACACCACACTTTCTGGGGTAGAGCCTGAATACGGTATTTTACGTAAAATTCAGCCTAAAGCAGGAGGGCGGTTTATCAATTTTTTGGATAATAAACAGCAAAGCTTAGTCATAGTCTTAGGCTCCGATACCGCTCAACAATTATCAGTTGCCGAAAATCAAAGGATTACGCTTAATAATATTCCCTTCACCGTGGTTGGTATTTTAGCGCCTAAGCCATCAATGCTTAATTACCAACGTCCCGATAATTACATGGCTTGGATTCCAGAAAGCGTCGCCCGTGCATTGTGGGGGGATACCATAGCTACTTTTGTGTTTAAGTTAGCTACCCAAACCGATCATAAGGCACTCAAGACCCAAATTACCCAAACTATCGCTTTGGCGCGTGGTTTAGCGCCTGGCGAGCCAGATATGCTACATATCCTGGATGCCGAAGAAATTCAGAAAAAGACCGATCAATTTTTGTTGGGGATGGAAATATTTCTAGGCGTTGCTGGAGCCTTAACGATTATTGTAGCAGGGGCCGGCATAGCCAATGTTATGTTTGCGTCTGTGAGTAGCGCTACTTGTGAAATAGGCGTGCGTAAGGCATTGGGGGCGCAGAACTATCAAATTTTGCTTTACTATGTTTATCAATCGTTACTTATTACGGCTATAGGTGGATGTATAGGCATTTTGCTAAGTATGGCTATAGCGGCGCTGATTAATCATTTACCATTAATCAGCGGTGCATTAGTAAATAATATAGGTAAACCGCAAGTCCTGTTATCTAGTGCCGTATTGGTCACTATTGTTAGTATTTTAGGATTAATAGGCTTACTAGCAGGCTTATTTCCTGCTAGGCGCGCGGCAAAAGTCGACCCAGTGGTGGCTTTGCGCAGCCATTAATTACATTGAGCAACTTTTAGAAACCTGTTCATTAGAAAAAAATCTATCGGCTATTTGTGTATGAGATGAATCAATAGCTTGCGCTGTATTAGGGATAACTTCTTTGAGAAGATTAACTAACCGATTATATTCTTGTTTAAGCTGAGCAAGCCTGCCGGTAGGATAAAGGAGTTCGCCTTCTAACTTAATTACTTCGTTAGTTAAGATACGCGATTTATCTTCTAAATCTGGTATGTTATGCGGTTGACCTTCACTAAGTTCAGCCGTGGGATTCCAAGCCATTTTATATGCTTGTTGCAACAAATTAAAAGTATTGTTTTTTTGCACTATTTTAGACTGAAATAACCGTTGTAAATTTTCCCATTCATTGAAATAGGCTTTCTCAGTTTCATGCAGCAATTGCTCAATTTTTTTTGCTTCGGATGAGCCTTGGTCAACAGAGGGTAGCGTATAGAGTCCATAGGAATTGCTAGTAGGTTGTTGTGGTTGAAAATAGCTATTCATGATTTCCTCTTTAAATAAAACTATGCATCTAACTAGTAATATAAAGTTTAATTGTTATAATAACTAGAGTCGCTAATTAGGTCAACTTTCTTGTTGATAACCATTTCTATTGAGGTGATATCGTGTCTAATTCTTATATTTTAGCTATAGATCCTAAACTTTTTGAGGAAAAAACCGAAGAGTGCTTGAGTCCCGAACAGACAAATTATAGTGATCGGCTGAAAACTTACGATATAGAACAGATGCCTACGCTTGATCCATTTGAAGTGGTTCGTGAGATAGGAAGAGGTTATCAATTTAACGATTATGATTTTGCTAAAGATCCCACCTTTAAAGATAATGAATTAGAAGAATTACTTGGAAATCTAGCGCCTGAAAATGTAGAGGTGTTAGTCAAGGAAAAAGAAGAGCTAGATAAACAGTTAGCAGCTAATGAAATTAGCCAAGAACATTATAATACTAAGGTGTCAACGCTAGATGCTCAAATAAAACGTCGTGCCGAATTAAAAGAAGTAAGTGATAAAAAAAGGCAATACGTTGAAACCAAACTCAATGAACTTGGTATTCTGGATGCCCATTCAATAAACTTTTTATTGAGTCTTGCTCTACAGGGCAATCAGAATATCTTGCATTCGGCTCTTTCTGCTCTTGGGGGCGGTATAATGAATAAAACGGGTAAGCCAATCGGATTACCCCAAGGTGAACAACAGACCCTACATTTTACCGTAAAGAGTAAAGATGAGTTTATTCTAGAGGGAATATTACCCTATAATTCAATGTCGGGAAATGACAAAACATCTGCCAAAGCTACGTTTACACATAAAGTGAGTGCTGAGGGAAAAAACCAGTATAAGCTGGTTTTAGATGGAGCGGTACTTGAGCTTACTAAAGATGACGAGCATAATTTGGAATTAGTTAAGCTATTCGCTAACCAGGCTTGTATTAAGAAAATCAGAGGCGAATATGTATATCGCCATGAGGATCAAGCTTTAGAGATCATTTTAGCTGAGCATTTGGATACAGCAAAGAGTTTGATTACGCAAGATATCATCGAGTTTTTAATAAAAAAACAGTTAGCTTTTACGCTTAATGGGGATAATTTAAGCGAATTGGAATTGCAAATTATTTCTAAAATTACGCCTGAGCAAGGAAATGAGGTCGTTAAAAAATTTGCCAAAGAAAGCATCAAAAAACTGCAAGAAAGCCAAGCTTTAGAGAACTATCAGCTGGCAGCTTTAAATATAGCTGTAAAGGATCGGGCGATAGCAAAAGATTTATTGACCAGCAATCAAATAGAATTTTTTATAATAAAGCAATTAACAGGGCAATCCCATGGGCGTGAGCTAAATAAGGTTGAACAGCAAATCCTTTGCTTGATTACGCCTGAGCAAAGAAGCGAGATCCTGCAAAGAATTGTTATGGATGGTTTTTACAATTATTACAAAGGTAATTCCGCTCAGGGCCACCATTTAGAAGCTCTGGCCTTAGTGATGGACGAGCAAAAAAACGCCGTAACGAGCTTGTTGGCTAGAGCTAAGGCTAAGGCTAATAATAATGCGGCTAAAGCAAAACTTGAAATAGGGAATGAATCTAAAGAAGAAGATCTTGAATTTGCAACCGAGTTTCTTTATATAAATTATGTAAAACAAGGCTTAACCAAGTATTTAGCAGATCAGCCTATACAAGCCCTACATGTAGGAGCGATAAACTTGTTGAAAGATAGGCGCGATTATCTTTTAAAAAGCTTATTGAATCATGATCTTCTTAGTCAGTTTATGGCTAAACGACTAGCTAATCAGGCGCAGTCTATTGAGCCCACTGCATTTGAGCAAGAAGTGCTTTCTGCTATTCCAGCAGAAGTGCTTGATTTATATAAGAAGCTGCAAACACCGAAAACCCAAGCTCTAACCGATCTGTCTGAGGCTGAGAAAAAGCTTTTGCGCCGTCTGTTGTGTGAACAGATGTTTGCGGATGATCAGTTAACTCAGAATTCATTAGAATTAGCCATATTAAGTGAAAAAACAAATCCAGAGTTGCCTTCCGTGCTTGAGCTGATTTATGCCTATATGCCCAAGCTAAATACGGTTTATTCTGGCTCGATAAATGGTTTAATTCTTAACTATATTGAGCTTGATGATGCAGAAAAACGAAGCAAGTTAATTGAAAAAATTAAATTTTTGGATTGGCTGGATAACAATAACCTGTTACCTCCCACTGAACAAGCCCGAGAAGTTCAGGATATTTTCGGTAAAGGACCTTCGGCTAAAATTAAGCAAAAACTTGAACAATATCAACAGCGTTATACTGAGCTTTATGAAGAGCTAAATGAGGCAATAATTTTAGATGACAAAGGTCAAATTGACTATCAAGCTCAACAGGAAGAAATGCTTAGGATGAAACACTATGGGCTTGAAGGAACTTCGTTTATGTTGCCCTTAACAAATGAAAATGATGAGGTGACCAAACAGATAGAACTGCTTATTCAAATTATCAATCAACTGGGTGCTAAGCCATCAATTGACGATATAGCCCGCATAAATGAGCAACTGTTACAACAAAAATACAATATAATTAATGAACACGGTATTTGTCAGGCAGTGTCGCTAGATATGGGCCGTAATATGGTGAATTTACAAGGCAATATTAAAGGTAAAAAAATTTTTGAGAAGTATTCAGAATCGCTCTATCCCACGCTTTTCAATCGTTTTAATACGCAACATGAAAATAAAGAAAATATTGCCCGTAATGCCTTGGTAAGCTTACTATCATACCAAGGTGGGATAACTTACATGCTTACTCATAGTTACATGTATAAATTTAATGATAGTGTCGGGACGAAACTGCGAACCAGGCAAGATCTCGAAAGGCGTACTCTTGTTTTCTGTTTTAATGATAATAACGACTTAGTGATAAACGTTGATTTTCCCATCACTTTTGCGACGGCGCAAGCCTCTATCAGCCAAGTTTTAAAGCCCGTCAATGGGAATATACGAGTTGCCGTTAAAATTCGTGAAATTCAAGTGGGTAATACCAGTCGATTCGAATTGGTATCTGTTGATAAGACTTTTTTGACTAGCCTGCCACTTAAAGAAGCAGGTATTGTTGCAGATCCAGCTATTGTAGCTGCAGCGCATCGAGCTCAGATACCCTGCGATCTGCTTGAGTCATATAAACTGTCATTTTTACGCCTGTTTAATCACAATTTAGACATAACTATATTACCAAATTATAGTTTAAGACAATTACTTAATGAATTTGCAGTTGATATCAAAACTCTAAACGAAAATCCATTCTACTTAACTGTACGGCGTTTGATAGAAAATTTTTATGAGGTTTTACCTCATGACTATACTAAGCTCATTATAGAGCTATATAGTTTTGCCAATCAGAATTTGCAAACAAGCCGTGATAGCCAAGAGCGGCAAAAATATCAAGCGTTATTGGCCTTTGTCACCGATCTTTATATGGACACGGTGCAATATGGCTTGTTCGACTATGCAAAAGTGATCGATGCAAGCTTTTGGTTGCACCAAGCAGAACAGTTTGCTAAGCAAAGATGCTTTGGTGACGAGCGTTTAGCCGTGGCTATTGCAAGAACCCAAGAGCAGCTAAAGAATAAGGGGATACGTTCAACTGTATTAGCTAATTTGCAACTTACCCCGACTGAATTTTATCAAAACCTAGCTCAAAATAAGGACATTTTTTCATTACCTAATGAACAGTTAAGTAAGCAGATCCATCAATTCACCCAAGATTTTAGCCAAGTCATTAATCATACTTCGGCTTATCAGGCTGCCGAAAAATTAATGGCATTAAAAGACAGCATCCTTGCCAATGCAGAAAAAAGTACACCCGCTAATTCCGAATTAGCCAGTGCTATCAATGGCTTTGCTCTGTATTTTGAGCTAGTGCAGCAAAGACAACAGTTAAATTCTATTGGTTTTCAATATACCGCTCAGACCATTGAAACTGTGGCTACCTCTGTTAAAAAAATTGCTGACTATTTAAAAACCAACGATAAACTACCAGTCTCCTTGCGTTATTCGTTTGAAAGCATGGCGAATGATTTAGAGTCGACGCTTGAGGAAGATTTAGTTAATAGTTATAACCAAATAGTTTTAAATAAAGGTATAAATGAACCAGAGGCAACGCTACAATTAACAATTAATAGTTTACTAGCTAAGGATTTTACCAGCTCTCACTGGCAATATAAATTAACTGCGCAAAAGGATTTCATTACTATAGCCCTAGCCACGCAAAAATTTGTGAGTGACATTAGTTTGCCAACTCAGAAGACAGCGGTGGTTGCCCTGCCCGAGTTTTCTATTAATCCGCTACTGAATGCAATTAAATATTTACAGCATTATGCTAAAGAGCGGTCTTTGCCCACTGCGGTAAAGGAAACGGCAACTAAATTTGACTATTATTTACAAGCAAAAAATGCGGAGCTTAATCATGCGGCTGTGGAGTTAACTACCAAAGCTAATGAGCATTTTTCTAAAGCTCACGATGGCGAGACAGTTAAACTATTTAGCCATGAAATATTACCTTTATTACAGGTGATGAGTTACGCCCTTGCTCAGCATCCGGGTAAAAATATATCTTGGTTTAGAATATTCAATACCCAAAGGCAGGAGTACAAGCGTTTGCTAAAAAGCCGTGATGGATTACTAAAAACGGTTGAGCAGCATTTACAAAAGGCCTTAGCGCATGATGAAACGCACGTGCCTGATGATGCTCGCGCCTTAGTCCATGTCTTACAGAACGATGATTTTGGGCCGCGTTTGCTTAAGCAAATGGCAGATAAGCCAGCTTATTTGACCAAAGCTAGTCTATGGGTGGCTAATGAAAGCTACAATCAGCCTACATTAGCCCTACGCTTTTTAGGTGAACTATTAACTGATCCAGATACGAGAAGCTATTTGCTTAAACACGGTGCGTTAAATAAAGGGATCACGGCGCTTAGGCATACGGCTGTTTATAATGATCCTATTGCTGCTCTCGTTAGAGAAGCCTTAAATACAAAAGATGCAGCCCATTTAGCTCAATTTAAGATTCAGCCTGGAGAGCAGTTATTGCGGCGCTTGCTTAATATTCCAGCGGTTGCTGCTAAGATTTCTGGTGAAGATTGGGTCGAATTAGCTAAACGTGATAGCAGTAATCTTGCTATTTTATTACAAAACAAGCGTTACTTAAGTAAACTATCTGGCAGTGATATCGCTCAGTTAACCATAATTTCAGAAGCTATGCGTGCTACAGTTAAACAAAGCGATATGTTAACAAGAAAATTACTTGGTACTAGCACCTCAGAGGGAATATTTGAGCTTTATATGACGCAACCTGCTTATTTGAATGAGCTGCTAAAAAATATCGGTGCAAAAGAGCAGACACAATTTTGGCAGACCCAGCCATTTTTACAGGAGCTTAAAGGCTATGTCAAAGATACATCTAATAATATAGTTACTGAATTGGCTGAGCTTGCTCAGAATGATAAGCAAGCGGCTGCTACTTTAATCAAGGGATTAGAAAATAAGTCATTTGTGCAACGCTTATTAGAGCAGGTTGATACCGAGACTTTAACCATTTTGGCGCAAAATAACATTAAGGTGTTAAATAAATTGCTGGATTATCCGGGCAAATTTGCCCAAGCTCTGGATAGTAACACAGCTAATCCAATGGCTTTTTTGCCAAAGCATGTTTTAGAGAATATTGCTGTTAAGGAGAATATTGCTGTTAAGGAGAATAGGGCTGTGGTTAATAAACTATTTAGCTCTCCAGCATTTATAAAAAAACTCAGCGCAGAAATGACGGTGGAGATGTTCCATCAGTTATCTGATCACTTTAATACAGTCATAGATTCTAATGCGGTTTTACGAGGGATCATGGCAGAATGTTTTAATAGCTTAGAAATGGAGTTCCTTACTGCAGATAAGATTCAAGCGACATTTAAAGCGAATGGCAAAGAGTATGTTTTTAAGTCTGAACTATTAAATCATTTGTTTACAGATAATCTAGATCAAGCGAAGGTGTTTTATGAAAAATATCCTGAGCTGGAGAAATATCGATCCAATTTGCAGGAAAAGTCCACTGATAAAGGGCGGGAATTTGAGGATCAAAACCAGATGAGAATCGTTAAAGCTTGAAGTGGTTTGTGAACTTTTATGCAACTTTGGGCACCTAACAGCTGGCATCACAAGTTTAATGCGCAGGCCATTGAGTATGAGTCGGTGGCCAATTTACAACGGGTAGTTGCCGAGTTAAGCCATTCTCCACCGCTAGTTACGGTGGCTGAAATTGACACTTTAAAACATCACTTAGCAAAAGCCGCAGCAGGACAGCAGTTTATTTTGCAAGGTGGTAATTGTGTTGAAACCTTTGCCGAGTGTGAAACTAATATTATTGCCGGTCAGCTTTGGATGTTGTCACAAATGGGCTTGGTGTTAGAGCGAGGACTTAACAAGCCTATTGTAAAAATCGGTAGACTAGCGGGCCAATACGCAAAACCTCGTTCGGCGAATACGGAAATTTATAAGGGTACGGAACTGTTTAGTTACCGTGGCGATTTAATTAATTCCATAGAACCAAGCCTAATTGCCAGAACACCCGCGCCCGAACGCTTATTAGAAGGTTATCATTGTGCGGCGCGAACGCTTGCCGATATTAGGGCGTTAACCTTAAGTGAGTTAGCTAACGAGCAAGCAGACATTCAATTTTATGTTAGCCATGAGGCTTTGCATTTGGCTTATGAACAAGCCTTAACTCGCCAAGTCAAGAACCGCTGGTATAATTTAGCCACTCATTTTTTATGGGTAGGGGCACGAACTAATCAAATAGATGGAGCACAAATTGAATATGTACGCGGGCTTTCGAACCCCATAGGGATTAAAATTGCTCCTGCAATGCAGCCAGAGGTTTTGGTAAAATTAGTTGAGTTACTCAATCCCGCTGATGAGCCCGGCCGTTTGGTGCTGATTAACCGGTTAGGTATTGAACATATTCAAGCTAAATTGCCAAGTCTTATCGAGGCTATACAAGCCAGTGGGCGCACGGTAAGCTGGATGTTAGACCCCATGCATGGTAATACCCGTTTAACGGCTAAAGGCATTAAAACCCGCTATTTTTCCGATGTATTGGCAGAAATTGAACAAGCCCTACTGATCCACAGAGCTAAGCAGAGCTACTTGGCGGGCATTCATTTAGAAATGACAGCCGAGAATGTTACCGAATGCCTGGGGGGATTAGCGGGCATTACCGAGCAAGATTTAGCATTTGCTTATAAAACCTTGATTGATCCGAGGTTAAACCGGGAGCAGGCGCTAGAACTTGTAACCCGGATGGTGGCTTTGGTTAATACACCTTAAGTTTTTCAGCTAGGATTTACGATTTATTAAGCCTAAAAATTGCTATTTTGTTTAAAGAGCAAAAGGCTTATCAATAAGAGATAGAAAAAGGATAGTTTAACGCGATTTTCAACTTTTTTTCTAAGAAATGGGTGGGCTAAGGCGAGGACTCCCGCGCACGCAGTTTACGAGTACGATGGAGGGACTTAAGCGACAGGACCCAAATCCTGGTTAAAAAAATTGAGCATCGCGTTAGTTTATCCAAAACTTAATTTCAGCCGGAATTTTATGCGAAGTTTTGTTGCGATTATGGTAGATAAGCGAATTAAGCAATTGGTACAGCAAATCATTACCGAGCTGCGCTGGCTGCCTCATACCCAGGTTATTCGCTGGATGAACTTAGAAAAACTGCACCTAACTCTGCAGTTTTTGGGCGATCTGAATCCTGAGCAGCTAGTGTATATGTTACAGCAGCTACCACTGGCCGTAAGAAAACTAACTAACTTTGTTATTAAACCCTCCCATATAGAATTATTTCCTAGTACTGGGCGACCTATCGTGATCGCTTTACGTTTTAAGCCCGAAGCTAAATTGGATCAGTTAGCCGATTTAGTCAAAGGTGTGGCAGTAGAGGCGGGAGTAAATTTAAGTTCTCGGCCATTTTGGCCGCATCTCACCCTAGGGCGACTTAAAGCGCAGCCCTATCCGCTAATTAATGATATAATAATCCCACATGAACAAGTTTTTGCTATAAAACAGCTGACCCTATTAGAAAGTAAGCCACAGACAAGTGGTTCACTTTATATACCCATTCAGAGTTTTTACTTGGCTAAGCCGTGATGAGTATTTCACCCAAGCTTTTCAGGTATTTTAAAATTGGATGGTACTAAGGCGGGGACCCTATTGCCCTCAGCTATCGCGAGGACAGGGGGAGGACTTAAGTGACTAGAACTCTTGCATAACCTCCATGGCAGGCCAATCTCTATGAAAAAAGTAGGTTATGCAAGAGCTCTACTGAACCCCATCCTGTTAATCTGAAAATTTTGGCTGAAATACTTATGTCAACCTTACACAATCATTTAGTTAATGAAACCAGCCCTTATCTGTTGCAGCATGTGAATAACCCGGTTGATTGGTATCCGTGGAATTCAGAGGCATTGGCACAAGCAAAATCAGCAAATAAACCCATTTTACTTTCCATTGGGTATGCCGCTTGTCACTGGTGTCATGTCATGGCGTATGAATCCTTTGAAGATGAAGAAACGGCCTTATTAATGAATCGCTGGTTTATTAATATTAAAGTCGATAGGGAAGAACGACCAGATTTGGATAAAATTTATCAAACTGCGCACCAGTTATTAGCGCAGCGTAGTGGCGGGTGGCCGTTAACTATATTCTTAAACCCTCACAATTTAACACCATTTTATACCGGCACCTACTTTCCTAAAGAGCCGCGCTATGGTTTGCCGGCTTTTAAACAAATTCTACAGGGGGTAGTCAATTTTTATCACGAAAATCAAGCAGCGGTCATCGCTAGAAATCAACAATTACGAACTGTGCTTAAGCAACTGACTCAAACAGCAGCGAGTCTAGCTGGATTAACTAGCGCTTCTTTACAAACCGCTAGAGATGAGCTCGTTCAGCAATTTGATCCTCAGCAGGGTGGTTTTGGACTTGCACCCAAGTTTCCGCAGCCTAGTTACCTGGATTTTCTATTGCATTATAGTGCTAATCATAAACGACAGGATAAGCAGGTATTAGGAGTTATTGAAATAACCTTAACTAAAATGGCTGAAGGTGGTATTTATGATCAGCTTGGTGGGGGATTTTATCGCTATAGTGTGGATGAGCGTTGGGAAATCCCCCATTTTGAAAAAATGCTCTATGACAATGCCCAGTTTTTAAGTATTTATGCTGCGGCTTATGCCCTCATGCCACAACCCCTTTATGCCCAAATTACTCATGAAACTGCCGCTTGGATTAGCAAAGATATGCAATCACCCCAGGGTGGATATTATGCAACTCGTGATGCTGATTCGGAGGGCGAAGAGGGTAAATATTATTATTGGAGCAGAGAAGAATTAAAGCGGCTGCTGACTCCGGAGGAGTATAGTATTGTGCTGCTTTATTGGGGTATTAATCAATCTGCTAATTTTGAAAACCATTGGCATCTTCATATTAACCAGGCATTAGCAGCGGTAGCACAACAACTTAATATTACAGAGGAAACTGCGCAAGCCAAGCTTGCCTCTGTTAAGCAAAAAATGCTGCAAGCTAGGAATAACCGTATTCCTCCCTTGCGGGATGAAAAAATATTGACTGCATGGAATGGCCTTATGATTAAAGGCATGGCACAGGCTGGGATTTATCTGCATGAGCTGAACTATATTAATTCCGCTCAACAGGCCGTTGATTTTATTCGGCAAAATTTATGGCAAGAAGGGCGCTTATTGGCTAGTTATAAAGATGGACAGGCTAAGCATAAGGCTTATTTAGATGATTATGCTTTTTTACTCGAGGGCCTATTAACGCTTTTGCAAGCCAAGTGGCGTAGTCGAGATTTGCAGTTTGCCATTGAGCTGGCCGAAGGACTATTAAAATATTATCAAGACGAGCAGCAAGGTGGTTTTTTCTTTACCGCACATGACCATGAATCTCTGATTCAACGTCCCAAACCTTTTTTTGATGAAGCTATTCCCACGGGGAATAGTATAGCGGCGCTTGCCCTCGCACGATTAGGTTATCTCATAGGCAATTCAACTTATATAATCGCGGCTGAAAATACCTTAAAAGCCGCTAGCTATTATTTACAGCAAGCGCCACATGGCTGTGCCAGTATGTTGCAGGCGCTGCAAGATTATCTTAATCCTCCGGCTATGATTGTATTACGGGGTAAGGCGGAATTATTGAAAAGATGGCAAAATGAGGTTTTACAGGATTATCATCCCGAGCGCTTATGTTTCGCTATACCCAATGAAGCCGATAATCTACCCGAGAAATTGGCGCAAATGATTAGTCTTGACTCGATTACGGCTTATATTTGTCAAGGGCAGCAATGCTTAGCGCCTATCACAGAATTGGAAGCTTTTAAGCTGGCCTTAAATAATGGCTAAACCAATTTTGCTGGGCATTAGTTGTTAGCATAACTTATTCTGTATAAGCTGAAAAATAACCTTCTGGAAAACCTTAATCGTGCGATCATGGCTATGCCAAGCTGCGTCAATGCGTTGTGAGTTATGTTCATGCTATACGTCTAATTTTTTATAATTCTTGGCCAGCGTTTATGAAGGTGTTGATTAGCCTCGGCCTCTACCGTGACAATATACACGCGTAATTCATCACCATAGCGGGCAACTAACCCTTGGATGTATTCATCCTCTGCTAAATTAAACCAGTGACTTATGCCCTCCTTATCTTTTTCCATAAAATGTTTAATAGCCAATTTCGCAGGTTTTGCTTGATATTTATCCCAGGTACTTTTTTTAATGGATTCTAGGCGTGCCCAGCCACCTAAAGGTAATTTCCCGGGTTGTTTTTCCCGTCGCCCCCAGGGCAATAAGCCAATACTGCCATCTTTTTTTAGCACGGGCAGCAACGATTTGGGATTAGGAAAATAAAAGCTTAACTCCCGTTCTTGATAATTAAATTTGATGCCACCACACATATGCAAATGCCCTATCATAAGCGAGTTTCGCAAGAGAACTACTAGCCAATTTGTTGTAAATAGAACAGAATTTTACCTCAAATCCTAGGCTAAGTTTAAGAAAATCTTAAGCTTGTAAAATAATTAACCTGCCTTGGAATTAGCGGGGTAGGGCCGTGGGTAACTGTTTATACAATAGAGTTCTTTCCAAACCCTCAGTGGTGAGACAAGGTCGCTACAAAAATTTGTGAAAAAGCGCAGAGTACATGAGCATTTTGAACCCATTTTTGTAGCGAGATTGGCCGCTAATGTGGGTTTGGAAAGAATTCTAATGTCTTTGCCATGACTGATGCCAATAAAAGCCATAACTCTTGAACTTTTAGTAAGGTCAAGATATAAACTTGTATAATCTTAAAAACGGTTGTTTTAGATAATCCGGCTAGTACGGTCTAATTGGCTATGTTACGATCCATTCTCTTTAATTGTTAAGAGCGTAAAATATGTTGACTCGCATACTGGTGAATGGGGCTAACGGGCGTATGGGTCAAGAGGCCGTTAAAGCAATTAAGGCTACTCACGACTTAATCCTGGTGGGTCAAACTAGCCGTGATGATGATTTGGCTCAGCTTATTAACAGCACTCAGGCTCAGGTAGTCATCGATTTTACCAATGCCGAGGTGGTATTTGCTAATAGTAAAGCTATTATTGAAGCGGGTGCTCACCCAGTAATTGGCACAAGTGGTTTATTTGCAGACCAAATAGAGCAACTGCAAGCATTAAGCGCTGCTAAACAGTTAGGCGGTATTATTGCCCCTAATTTTTCCATAGGCGCAATCTTAATGATGCGCTTTGCCGCGGAGGCAGCCCGTTATTTTGCTAATGCCGAAATTATAGAAATACACCATCCGGACAAATTGGATGCACCCTCTGGCACGGCCGTTAAAACCGCCGAGATGATGGCTAAGGTTCGTAGAGAGCGGCCATTACAGCGCACTGAGAAAGAGCTGTTACCAGGGGCAAGAGGCGCTAACTTAGCTGAGGTGCATATTCATTCCCTGCGTTTACCGGGGACCTTAGCCGAGCAAGAGGTATTATTGGGTGGAGCGGGGGAAACGTTAAGTATCCGGCATCATACCTTGAGCCGCGAAACTTTTATGACAGGTGTTTTATTAGCTTGCCGAAAAGTACTAGAGTTAGATACACTGGTATATGGATTAGAAAACCTAGTGTGATAAATGATGACTAAAATAACCAAAGAAAAACTTAATTTAGAGCAAGCCTTAGACGAGCTGAATGCTTTAGTTGAAAAAATGGAGCAGGGCGAACTCAACTTAGAAGAGGCCTTAAAAGATTTCGAGCGCGGCGTCCTGTTAACCCGCCATTGTCAAAAACTGTTAACCGATGCGGAGCAGAAGGTACAAATTCTGATGCAGCAAGAGGGACAAGTTGTCTTAACAAATTATCAAACCGATAGCCAAGCCAATGATTGAGAACTTCATTCTACGTTGTCAGCAACGTATTAACCGACTTTTAATTCAAAATCTATCTTACATGACGGAAGTTCCCGGCCGTCTACAACAAGCCATGAGTTATGTTGTGCTCAATGGCGGTAAGCGGATTAGGCCGGCTTTAATTTATGCAACAGCAGAAGCCTTGGGAATTGGTTGGCATAAACTGGATAGTGTAGCTTGTGCGATTGAGTTTATTCATGCCTATTCCTTGGTTCATGATGATTTACCCGCTATGGATGACGATGAGTTTAGGCGTGGCCAGTTGACTTGCCATAAGGCTTTCGATGAGGCCACGGCCATATTAGTGGGGGATGCTTTGCAAAGCTTGGCATTTGAGGTGATTAGCCGGGATGAACTGCTGCCCGCGGAACAGCGTATTCACTTAATACAAATTTTAGCAAAAGCCGCGGGTGCTGCTGGTATGGTAGGCGGACAGGCAATGGATCTTGCTGCCACTAACCAGCGGCTAACATTGCCGGAATTATGCACCATCCATGAATATAAAACGGGGGCATTGCTAAAAGCCTGTGTAGAGTTTCCCTTAGTCCTTTGCCATGATAAGAGTCCCGTTGAAATGGCCTTGCTCAGTTATGCACAAGCCATTGGGCTTGCTTTTCAAATTAAAGATGATTTACTGGATTACGCACAGGCTATAGAGAAACAAGATAATCAAGAACCTTCCTTTGCGCTCTTAGTTAATTACAGCCAAACTGAGCAAAAATTGCATGAGTTATATCAACAGGCTCTAAAGGCCTTGCAGTTTTTTGGGCAAGAGGCGGATTATTTACGGGAGCTAGCCGGATTTATTATTAAACGTACCCAGTAAAGGCTTATTAACTAATTAAAGCCTTCCTTCAAGCTATTATTTAGAATAAAGGGTATAAAGCTTAATGACTTTTGTCGGCTATTTCTTTAGAATGCAAACCAATATATTAGGAGTAGAGCGCGATGCAAAAATCTCAGCAAGGAGCAACGTTAATAGGGGTGATTTTATTTTGGGGCTTATTAGCTTTTTTCCTATATATTGCAATGTGTGTTACTCCCTTATATTTAGAAAACTATAATATAAAAAGTTCATTAGAATCGGTGCAATCTGATCCGGCTATTTTTTCACCTACTACGGTAGATGTTAAAGGTGCAATTAGAGAGGGGCTGCGCAAACGGTTATCTATCAATAATGTTAAACGAGTTCAAATGAAAGATGTGGACATCAATGGCACCACTGGTGGGTATCTGGTAAAAGTTTCCTATGATGCTCAAACTAAGCTTTTTGCCAATATTGATATTGTTATTCATTTTAAAGAAGGTATTTTAATTAAAAAATTGTGAACCAAGACTTATATCTTTTAAGTAAAAAAATTGGCTATAGCTTTCAGAACATACAGCTATTTAAAGCTGCCCTCACTCATAGAAGTGTCCGCGGTTCTAACAATGAGAGACTCGAGTTTTTAGGTGATTCTATTGTTAATTTTGTTATTGCCGAAGAGTTATATAAACGTTTACCCTCGGCTAAAGAAGGTGAATTAAGCCGATTGCGAGCCAATCTAGTCAAAGGTGAAACCTTAGCGGAATTGGCGCGGGAGTTTAATTTAGGGAATTACTTAAATTTAGGCCCTGGCGAATTAAAAAGCGGTGGTTTTAGGCGCGAGTCTATTTTAGCCGATGCTATAGAGGCCATTATAGGTGCTATATATCTGGATGGCGGTATCGCTCAGTGTCAGGCGTGTGTGCTAAAATGGTATACCGATAGGTTACAGCAACAAGCTTTGCAATTATATATCAAAGATGCGAAAACCAAATTACAAGAGTATTTGCAGAGCAGGGGTTTGGAGCTGCCTAATTATGAAGTACTTAGTATTCAGGGCGAGGCACATGAACAAACTTTTTATGTGAGTTGTGTGGTAGTCAGTCTTGCAATGAATGCCGAAGGGATGGGTAGTAGCCGCCGTAAAGCCGAGCAAGAAGCCGCTAAAAATTTACTGGTTTTGCTAGAAAAGCCATTGTTATAAGATATGAGCGATAAATATATGTCAAAACGCTGTGGATATGCGGCCATAGTTGGCCGTCCTAATGTTGGTAAATCAACCTTGTTGAATACTATTTTAGGCCAAAAAATTAGTATTACCTCGCGCAAACCACAAACAACCCGTCACCAGATTTTAGGCATTCATACGGTTGGAAAAGCTCAAACAATTTATGTTGATACCCCAGGGTTACATGCCAATAGTAAACAAGCCTTAAATCGCTATATGAATCGTGCAGCAAGCGCGGTATTAGAAGATGTAAGCGCTATTGTTTTTGTGGTAGATAGCCTGCTTTGGACCGAGGGTGATGAATTTGTGCTCGAGAAGCTAGCTAAGAGCAATGTGCCTATCATCGTTGCGGTTAATAAAGTAGATAAAATAACCGATAAAAATAAGTTGTTGCCACATTTGAAAAGTTTAGCCGAAAAATTGCCAAACTTTCATGACATTATTCCCATATCTGCTAAAACGGGTGCCAATGTCACCGAGCTGCAAACAAGGGTCGCTCAATTATTGCCTGAAGCCGAGCAATTTATTTTTTCTGAAGATGAAATTACGGCCAATAATGAACGTTTATTGGCCGCGGAAATAATCAGAGAGAAGATCATGCGTAGTCTAGGGCAAGAACTACCTTACTCAACAGCCGTAGAGCTTGAAACCTTTAATATGGTTGGCGAAATCCTGCATGTTTATGCCTCTATCTGGGTAGAGCGCAGCGGCCAAAAGGCTATTATTATTGGCAAAAAAGGTGAGATGCTAAAAAAAATTGGAACGCAAGCGCGGCTAGATCTTGAGAAATTATTTGAACAAAAGGTGTTTTTACAACTTTGGGTAAAAATACGCAGTGGCTGGTCAGATGACGAGCGTGCTTTGCGTAGTTTAGGCTATGAATAAGCTACAGGCTGAGTTAGAACCTGGTTTTATTTTGCACACCCGAGCTTATCGTGATACCAGTCTTATTGTAGAGTTATTTACTCAAGAATATGGACGAGTCCCTGTGGTTGCAAGAGGAGCGCGTGGGCGTAAGTCTTGGCAGGGCTTATTACAGCCCTTTGTACCCGTTTTTACCTCTTGGTCGGGCAAAGAAGAGTTAATGTCTTTGCATAATATTGAGCAAAATGGTATTCCTTATTGGTTAGCAGGCCGTAAGCTGCTCAGTGGTTTTTACTTAAATGAATTATTGATGCGTTTGCTACATCGTTTTGATCCACATCCCGAATTATTTAACCATTATATTGAAACACTTAAGCAGTTAGCACAGCCTGGTGAAGAAGAATATGTCTTAAGGCTGTTTGAAAAGCGTTTATTAGATGAATTAGGCTATGGTTTAGTATTGCAACATGAAGCTCTGAGCGATATAGCTATAGAAGAACAATTCTATTATCGTTTTGAGCCCCAGCAAGGTCTTATTAAAGTAAGTAATGAAGCTCATTTAGCCCCTAATGTTTTTGCCGGTAAGGTTTTATTGGCAGTTGCCCATGAAAATTTAACAGAAGCTGAACTGCCTGCCACTAAACGATTGATGCGCTTGGCATTAAGTGAATTATTAGGTGATAAGCCACTGAGAACTCGAGAGTTATTTGCTGTTCCCATCAGTTCGAACTAGTTTATTATTTACAAAACTTACGCAAAATCTTGTCTAGTCATCCATTTCTTTGTTATAAAGCTGGCTATGTTGCTCATTTACTTGCTTGTAAACTACCAGCTTTATGTTCCTACTTAAGTTAGCCATACGAGTTTTGCGTAAGGCCTGAGAGAGGGTTTCTCATTCAGCATTATTTTGGCTTGCCTTGTCCATCCTAAAGATAATACGCGTATATAATGAATTAATAATCACTGTAACCATTCAATAATCGGGTTTTTCGGATATGATCTGCAAGAGCTCCGTTTCATTTCTATCAGTATAATTTTTTTGAATATGTTTACTAATGATTTTTTGTAAGGGCTTAGCCAGTTTTTCATTCAAAAACCCGTGAAAAAAAGGTTCGGCAATTAAAATTAATTCCGCAAATTTTTGCTGACGATAACCTTGCTGTAAAAATTCCTCAATTTGCATAGCAAAGGCGATATGTTCATTGCGTCTAGCATTACTGTGATAAGATGTATTGCCACGAGGTGTGCCCGTTGAATCATGATGCCCATCTTCGGTTTCTAGCAGTTCATTTTTTTTCAAGCGGCTTTCTGGATGTTCAAATTGAGAGATTAAAACTAATCTACGTGGATGATGTTCAAGCGCATAAATTTTGGCTAAATCGGCCTTGGCAACTATGGTCCAGGTATTTTTCATAAGTCCCTCCCGCTTAAGGTTTAAGTCACGAACTTATAGGCTAAGGAAAATTATTAGAAATCATAATTATTTTACCGCTATAAGGAATAGAGTACAAGAAAGCCTACCCATAGCGCTACCCATTTTATTTCTGATTATGTTATTAGCATGGCCGACTAGCTTGCTCTCACTTCAACGCAGTTCTTTTACGGTGTATAACTTAAATTAGCCCTGGTATGGTGAAAAGCGGCTCATGAATCACGGGATTTTCGGCGGCCCTTATTAAAGAATTATTTTATACTCAAGCTAAAAGATTAAAGAAACCATGGGATAGCCTATGGATATGCTAAGTGTTTGAGTATACTTGGTATTGTAGTATAATGAATAAATGTAGGGATTTACCTTAATAAACCTTATTTTAAAATTTAGTAAAGATTATATCCGCTTTTCTCTTCTGTTCTTTTAAGTTTGTCTTGATGTTTATGTCTATTTTTTATTGGAGATAAATCATGAAAACTAAGTCAATTATTCTGGGTGGTTTAGTCAGTATGGCTCTTGTTACAAGCGGTGCTTATGCTGCAGCAAGTTTCCCTATTAAATTTCAGAAAACCGGTGGGTATTTTTCCTGTACTTTTGATAAAGGTGCTGGTGCGGAAGCCTTAATAGCTACTACTCATGCTTATGTTAAAGGTCCTAATTGTGATGGGCGTGGGGTTTTGCATCTTACCGCCGACCAATTAAAAACCTATGCTTTTGAATATCGACTCGATGGCACCAATCCAAATGCTAGGGTTGAAGTATATGGTAATGCCGCAAACCTTGTTTGTGTAGAAGATCAAGCGGCTAAGGAAGCCTTCCCCGGCGGAGATTGGTGTTTACTGCCTCCTGTTAAAGGTTAAAGGTGTTAATGAGAAGACTTGTTTCCTAATAAGGCTGAGTTTTCAAATACAACGTGTCGGCTTAGGCAATCCCGCTATTTTGTTGGATTGCTTAGCCGCACCAGCTGGGAAAAGGGTATGTAAGTAGATGCTATTACCTTTCTCTGGGCCTAATTTATCGAGCAGGGCTTTTACTAAAACCCGGATGGCGGGCGCTATTTGGTATGCTTGATAAAAATCGCGCAAAAATCGAATGACCTCCCAATGATCCGGGGTCAAGATAATCCCTTCTGTTTTAGCAATAGCCTCTGCTACCGTTTCGTCCCATTCCACCAAATTGTTTAAAAATCCTTCTGGATCGGTTTTAATAAGGCGATCTTTAACTACTAAATGTGACATTCTGTTATCTTCCGAAAATTCTAAAACCAGGCCTGCACGTTAGTGTAAAAAACCGTAAGATCGACAAAGCCGGCATAGTCTATCTGCTGAACTTTAGGATGGGCTTGGTTAACAATCCCTCTGGCGGCCAGATCCGGCTGTAAGACATATAAAGTGAAGTTTGCTAGGGCTTGCTCTAGCTCTGGGGTAAAGCCTGTATGATTTAAACCGCCGTATACCCCATCTTCAATTAACAAAATACCATCGCCTTGTGCAGCCAAGCGTAGGCAGCTGGCTAAGCTATTATTGACAAAAGGCGATTTGTTAACGGTATGTAGAATACTCATCAGAAGCTCAATATTACATCATGTTGTTGGATTAATTGTCTAAGTTCGGCAGTTGCTAATACAGTTACCGGAATGATTAAATCTTCGATTTGTAAGCCGCGTTGCTCAAGTGCCATCTGCTCAACGTATATTTGCTTTACCTCATATAATTCAAGTGCCTTAAATGTAGGAGAAAAATTTTTAATGCCTAGGGTTTTGGTATCCTGCTGATTTTTAAGCTGCCATACCCCATCGTCGGTAAAAACCAAGCTGATTTCTTGCTCAAAAGCGCTGGCCATTAAGATAGCATCTAGGGCCTCTTTAGCAAACCCAGTGCCATAAGGGGAGCGGCGTTGGATAAATAGAATTTTTTTCATTTAACCACCGAATACCATCAGTCTATCGGCTGTTAAGCAAGCTTCAACCAGCTGGCCTAAACCGACAATTTTAAATTCTGCGGCAAGGTTAGCGCTCGATTTTCCGTAACGTTTAGCTTCCTGTTCATTCAAAACCCCACGCCTTAATGCCGCCGCAATACAAATGGCTAAATCAAAACCGTGTTGTTTGGCAAGATTTTGCCAATGAACCGTGATATTAGGTTCATCCTGAGGCGGGCACATCAGGCTTGAGCCTATATAAACGGCATCATGATAAAAAAACACGCGATGAATAAGGTGGCCTTTATTAAGGGCCGCCTGACAAAACTGATAGGCCGTATCCGATGCTTGATGGCTAAAGGGGGCACTATTGATTAGGATGGCAAACTTCATGCTTAAGTTATATAAACCCTGCGGCTGATAAAAGAGTCGCAGGGTTTGAGATATTTATTTAGTTGTTACGGCCGCCAAATGCGCTGAACAATTGTAAGAGACTAACGAACAAATTGTATAAGGCAACATAGATAGAAATTGTAGCCATAATATAGTTGCGTTCGCCACCATTAATGATCAAACTGGTTTGAAATAAGATCATGCCGGATGAAAGCAATACAAAAGCTGCCGAAACGGCTAAATGTAAGGCCGGTATATTAAAGAATAAACCACCGATACTCGCTAAAAAGGCAACCATTATTCCTACGAATAAAAATCCCCCTAAATAACTGAAATCTTTACGCGTGGTTAATACATAAGCGGATAATGCAAAGAAAATAACGCCGGTTGAGCCAAGCGAGGTCATTATAATTTGTGAACCATTGGCATAATTCTGCAGAACCATATTAAGGATTGGGCCTAGGGTATATCCCATAAAGCCTGTGAAGGCAAAGGCCGCTAATAGTCCCCATCCACTGTTTCGTAAGGCCGAGGTTAGAAACATCAAGCCATAAACACCTACTATAGTTAGCAAGAAATTAGGCTTAGCATGGGTCACCATAGCAAGACCCGCCGTTGCCGCACTAAATAGTAAAGTTAAGCCTAATAACCAATAAGTGTTACGTAACACGGTATGAGTAGCAAGTAGCGACTCGCCACGTGAATTAATTACCACATTCTCACGCATAACAAACTCCTAGTTCAATATGAAACCTTTAATATTATAGCATAGTATATAGGGGCGATCTTAAATAAATCAATGGTTATTGATATTTAATGGTGACGTTCAGGGGAACTGCTGTCGTCGGTAGCTATCTCCTTAAACTCTCTTTAGTTTGGATATAGTCGTTCCTAAACTAGAACCAACGACTTCGGTTTTTGAATGGGTTACACCGGTTTTATAACAAAAGTGGTTATGATCAACTATACGATAAGTTAAATATGATAACTATCTAGGCTTGACCGCGTTAGCTATAAAAGCTAAGGTAGGCAACGTTATAATTGCAATAATTTAACCTAACCTTACTTACGTTTAAGCGCCGGGCATGAAAAAAAAAGTAACCCTTACCAATCCGTCCCAAGAAAGTCGGCGTTTCAGTCGGCGGATATGGTTATTGGGCATTAGCTTGTTAACGCTGATATTAATTTTGGCTTTAAGGCTTGCTTATTTACAAATCTTTCGACACGAACGTTATATCACCTTAGCGCAAAAAAACCAGCTGGCTATAGTACCTATTACTCCAAGCCGGGGTTTAATTTATGATCGCAACGGGATCTTGCTGGCGGAAAATATTCCCGTTACTAGTTTAGAATTAATTCCCGATAAAATAGATGACATAGATTTAACTATTCAAGAATTAAAAAAGATCATAGCTATTGATGATGATGAACTGGAACAGTTTAATAAATTACTGGGGCAGCGTCGTTCTTTCGATTCTATTCCAATTAAGGTAAAGCTTTCTAAAGAAGAAGAGGCGGCATTTTATATTAATCAATATCTTTTTCCCGGCGTAACCATACAAGCGCATTTGATAAGGCACTATTTATTTGGCGAGGCTTTATCCCCAGTTTTAGGGTATGTAGGGCGTATCAATCAGCAGGAACTCGCGCAAGTTGCTCCTAGCAATTACAGCCCTACGGACTATATCGGTAAAGTTGGTATAGAAAAATATTATGAACCTATTTTGCACGGTACGGCAGGTTATGAACAAGTAGAAATCGATGCTAGCGGCAGGGCTGTGCGTACGCTAAAACGGGTACCTGCGATTGCAGGTCAAAATTTATATCTCACCATTGATAGTAAGTTACAACAAGTTGCCATTGATACCTTAGCAGAAAACCGTGGAGCGATGGTAGCGATACAACCCGGCACAGGACAAGTCCTAGCGTTAGTAAGCAATCCCTCCTATGATTCGAATGTGTTTGTAAAGGGCATTTCGTCCAAAGACTTTAAAAAACTGCGCGAATCGCCTGATCAACCGCTATATAATCGGGCTTTACGTGGACAATATCCACCGGCTTCGACAATAAAGCCATTTATCGCCTTACAAGGTTTAGCAACCGAAACAGTGACGCCGGAGGATCAAATATTTGACCCCGGCTGGTTTAAATTACCCAATAGCACTCATTTATATCGTGACTGGAAAAAAACGGGGCATGGTTGGGTAGATCTTAGTGATGCTATTATACAATCCTGTGATACTTATTTTTATAATCTAGCTTACGAAATGGGTATCACTGAAATTAATACTATCTTGGCCAAATTTGGCTTTGGTAGCAAAACGGGGATTGACATGGGAGAAGAGTTAGGAGGCGTATTACCTTCTCCAGCTTGGAAAAAGCGTTATAGAGGAACTGCTTGGTATCCGGGCGATACCTTAATTACTAGCATAGGCCAGGGGTTTATGGTGGCAACGCCTTTACAGTTAGCTCATGCTGTTGCTACCTTAGCTATGAAAGGTGAAGGCCATAAGCCTTATTTATTATTAAAAGCCAAGCCCATCAATGCTAAGGCCGTATATTATCAACCGATTCCCTTAAAATCGATAGAGCTACCGGCCGATACGTGGCATCTGGTGCTTAACGCCATGCAAGAGGTTATCGAAAATCCACGGGGTACGGGACATATTAGGTTTGGAGCTAAGCCAAAATATACGGTTGCAGCTAAAACAGGTACGGCCCAATTATTTAGTATTAAGCAGAATGAGCGTATAGCTTCGCAGGATATTTTGCCAGAGCGGTTGCGTGATCACTCCGTGTTTATCGCTTTTGCTCCGGTTGAGGACCCTAAAATAGCCTTGGCAGTTATAGCGGAAAATAGTACATTTGCTCCTGCTATAGCCCGTAAAATATTAGATTTTTATTTACTTAACAAAGATGAAAATAACACCCGTACTTCACAATACAAGAATTCATAATCCACATGGTTTTAGACTAAGCCTATGGGAAAAAATGCATCTTGACCTGCCTTTATTATTAGGATTGGTTTTGCTGATTGGCTTAGGCATGCTCATTTTATATAGTGCTGGTGGTAAAAGTTTGATGTTTTTAAGTCAACAAGCGATGCGTCTTAGCCTTGCGGCTGGTATTATGATTGGGTTGGCTCAAATACCTCCGCAAAGTTATCGTACTTGGGCTCCTTGGCTATATACGGTAGGCGTTGTTTTATTAATTGCGGTATTGGTACTCGGTGTGATTGGTAAGGGAGCGCAGCGTTGGCTGAATTTAGGATTATTCCGGTTTCAACCCTCGGAGTTATTGAAGCTTGCTTTACCTATGTTATTAGCTTGGTATTTTTCGGATAGACCTCTTCCCCCTAAATTGACCCAAATTGCCTTAGCAACAATATTTATTCTGATTCCGGCAGCATTAGTTGCAAAACAACCCGACTTGGGTACCGCAATCTTAATCGCTGGAGCGGGATTTTGTGTATTATTACTAGCCGGTATAAGTTGGCGACTATTATTGGGGCTGATAGCGACTATTATAGCGATTGCTCCTTTATCATGGCATTTTTTAAAAGAGTATCAACGCCAGCGTGTATTAACTTTTCTTGATCCCGAGCGAGACCCATTAGGCAGTGGTTACCATATTATCCAATCTAAGATCGCCATTGGCTCAGGGGGCTTATTTGGTAAGGGATGGTTGCAAGGTACCCAATCTCATTTGAATTTTTTACCGGAGCATGCCACCGATTTTATTTTTGCGGTCTGTGGCGAAGAGTTTGGCTTAATGGGAGGCATTGTATTACTCAGTATTTATGCTTTTATCATTATTCGCGGTTTACAAATTGCTATTCGGGCTCAAGATACCTTTTCGCGTCTTTTGGCGGGCAGTTTAGCGTTGAGTTTTTTTCTTTATATATTTATTAATATTGGTATGGTATCTGGGCTGTTGCCTGTAGTTGGCGTACCATTACCCCTGGTAAGCTATGGCGGAACTTCCATGGTTACTTTAATGGCAAGCTTTGGTATCTTGATGTCTATTCAAACCCATAGACGGTTGGTGGCTTCGTAGAAGCTCAGCGTAGACTAAAGGCTAGTTTCAATCGAATGCAATAAAGGTCTATACAAAGGTGATATGAAATGCGTTATTTATTAACTTTTTTATTAATGGCTTGGTCATCGCTATTATTTGCTAAAGAAGAGAACCTGCCGCCTGATATTCAGAATATTTTAAGCCGTGGCCAATTGGTGGTAGCGGTTATAGATCAAGATATTTCACCCTTTATTTTTCAGGAAAAAGCTAAATTAGACGGTTATGATATTGCTATCGCACAAAATATTGCAAAACAGTTAGGTGTACAACTGGTTTTTAACCGCAACGCCAAAACCTTCGATGAGGTGATTGAGCAGTTAGTTAACCATAAGGCAGATATGGCTATTAGCTTACTAAGCCGGACTTTACCTCGCGCCTTAAAAGTTAATTTTTCCGCTCCCTATTTGTTATTACATCAAGCTTTATTAATCAATAGAATCAAGGCTATTCAGTTAAAGCTCATGGAGAATCCGACTGTAGTTTTAAATGATCCACGAGCAACGATTGCCGTATTGCAAAACAGCGCTTATATGACTTTTGTCAAAACCTATTATCCTAAGGCAACCTTACTTCCTTATAAAAATTTAGATCAGGCTATGCTGGATGTTAAGAATGGCAAAATTTTGACCGTGTTATTTGATGAAATTCAAATCCAAGAATGGTTAAATAAACACGCCGATGCCCATCTGTATGTAGAGATGCTCATTTTAACTAAGCAAATTGATCCCATTGCAATAGCGCTGCCTTGGCAGAGTACTCATTTATTACGTTGGGTGGATACCTATTTAATGACGCTTAAAGATGATGAGCAAGGCAAGTACTTAGTTAAACATTATTTGAAGGATAGCAAATGGCTAGAGCGATAGAAAGAGGTCTCTCAGTGGGTAAGTTAGTCGGCCGTTTGCTGCATAGTCCCTGGACCATTTTATTAAGTATGGTAGTGGGAACTATCATTGGTAATACTCATAAAGAGCTTGCCGCTGTATTGGGTCCTTTTGGTAGTCTTTATTTAACTTTATTACAGATGTGTGTGCTGCCCATTATGATAACGGCTGTTATCGCGGGGCTTGGTAATTTATTTAGGACAGGGAAAGCCGCTCTTTATCTTAAGCGCATGATAGCTATTTATGTGCTAGGATTATGTTTAGTTGCCATCGCAAGCTTAAGTGTATCACTGTTGACTAAGCCTGGTAAGCAATTAACAGAAGACGATAAGCTGGTTATTAGTGAGCAGCTTGCCAAAGCCGAAACAGTAAAAACCCTCGATGTTCAGCCTGAAAAACCGCATACAGCCGTGGGTAAGATCATTGATTTTGTAGGAAACATCGTACCCAGTAATGTGTTTGCGGCTATGAGTCAGGGGCAGAATTTGGCGGTATTATTTTTCTGTTTAGCACTGGGTATCGCATTAGGGAAAAGTAGGGTAGAGGGAGCCAATATAACCTTAAAGGTTCTTGAGGCAGCTAACGATGCCTTATTAATGATTGTTACCTGGACCATGTATGGTTTGCCGCTAGGTTTATGTTGTTTATTAGCAGGCTATATTGCACAAACGGGTTTAGGCATCCTCCTCGTTTTATTTAAATTTGTTTTATTATATTGTTTGATAAGTTTGGTATTAATGGTTATTTATAGCCTTATTATTTGGCGGCGTACTGGACAAACCTATATTCAAACTTGGCTAGCGCTTAAAGAGCCTCTCATTATTGCCTTTAGCACGCGTAGCAGTTTTGCTGCCATGCCCGCAACGTTAACTAGCATGCATGAAAAATTAAAAATGAATAAGCAGACGGTTGATTTATTAGTGCCTGTTGGCATTATGTTAAATCCCATGGGCTCGGTGGCCCATTATTGTTTAGTTGCGGTGTTTATGAGTCAGCTATATGGGCTGCCTTTTGGCTCGGAGCAGTTTATTATAACTATAGTAACCTCTATAGGCGCTAGTATAGCAGCGACGGGTGTGCCTAGTATCGCGGCATTGGGTATTTTGCCCATGGTACTGAATCCATTAGGCCTACCCGTTAATGTGGGAATGTTATTAGTGGCTGCCGTGGATACCTTTGCCGATACGTTGGTCACGGTATTAAACATTCATGGCAATTGTGCGGCGGCAACTTTAGTGGCCGATAAGCAAACTATAGCGATTGAGTAATAGTTTTTGTCATAGAGCTTATTTGGTTAAATAAAAAATAATGCTATAGTTTACGCCCCATCCTCAAAGAGGTTACCTAAATGACTGACTTAATGAAAATGATTCACGAGGCGCAAAAAGCGTTAAAAAAGTCTTATAGTCCTTATTCAAATTTTCCTGTAGGTGCGTGTATACGTAGTGTGGACGATCAATTATTTGCCGCTTGCAATATTGAAAATGCCTCGTATTCTTTAGCTATTTGTGCAGAAGCCGCCGCCATTGCTTGTATGATAGTGGCAGGTCAACACCGAATAAAAGAAGTCGTGGTGATAGGGACCGGCACGGAATTATGTTCACCCTGCGGGGCTTGCCGTCAGCGTTTACGAGAGTTTGCCGCGCCCGATGTATTAGTTCATATCTGCGATCTCAATGGAGTTCGCAAAACCATGACGATGGAAGACTTACTTCCCGTATCCTTTGGTCCACATAATTTGGAGAAAAAGCATGACCCAATTAGCGATTAAAGCCGCTGAATATATCCGCAGTCAATCCAATAACTTTCAGCCTAAAATAGGGTTGATTTTAGGGTCTGGCCTAGGCTCACTGGCCGAACTGGTCAAAGATCCCATCGTAATATCTTATGGCGATTTGCCAGGTTTTCCAATCAGCACCGTTGCAGGGCATGCCGGACAAATGGTGTTAGGTTATTTAGAAGGTGTGCCTGTAGTTTGCTTACAAGGCCGCGCCCACTGGTATGAAGGTGTAGAGAGTGAAAAAGTAAAAACCTTAGTTCGGACTATTAAGCTACTCGGTGCCGATAGCCTGGTGCTGACTAATGCGGCAGGGTCTTTGCGCATGGATGTAGGTCCAGGACGCTTAATGCTGCTTACCGATCATATTAACCTGCAAGGCAAGAATCCGCTCATAGGACCTAATGATGAAGAATTTGGGCCGCGTTTTTTTGCCATGGATGATGCCTATAATCCCGATTTACGTAAACTTTTGCTAGAAGTAGCGGAGGATAACGCTATTTCCTTGGCCGAAGGTGTTTATATCGCGGTGCTAGGACCTTGCTTTGAAACACCCGCAGAAATTCGCTCCTTTAGAGTCTTAGGCGCGGATGCGGTTGGCATGTCCACAGTACCAGAAGTCATAGTGGCTCGCCACTGTGGTTTAAAGGTAGCGGCTATTTCGGCGGTTACCAATTATGCGGCCGGCATGAGTGATGAAGAAATTACGCATGAAGGCACTTTGCATTATGGTAAAGTGGCTGCCAAGGATATGTCGCAGTTACTCATAAAGTTTTTTGCAGCCCTGGCGAAATAAAATGACTAAAAGTTTGATTAACGAATGGGTTGCCGCAGCCCAAATGGCGACGGCGTCTACCGATCTAACTAAAAAGATAATTTCAGTAATTGACTTAACCAGCCTGAATGATACAGATGATAAGGCCGCCATAGATGCACTTTGTACTAAAGCCCTTACACCCTTAGGACAGGTTGCCGCTGTCTGTGTTTATCCGCAATTCGTACAGCAAGCCAAAACAAAACTATTAAACACTAACATTAAAGTAGCCACCGTGGCTAATTTCCCGCAAGGAAACGCCACTCAGCAAGTGGTCTTGGCCGAAATCGGGCAAGCCGTGGCGAGTGGCGCCGATGAGGTGGATGTGGTTATACCTTATCAAGCCTATTTAGCCAATAGGGCCGAGTCGGTAGAGTTTTTTTTGCGCAACTGTAAACAAGCCTGTGGGCATGCGAAGCTAAAAGTAATTTTAGAAACCGGCGCATTGCAAGCAGCCGAGTTGATAGCTAATGCCTGCCAAGATGCTATTCAGGCCGGTGCTGATTTTCTGAAAACCTCTACCGGTAAGGTGGCGGTGGGCGCTACTTTAGAGGCCGCTGCCGTTATGTTATTGGCTATTAAAAATGCCAGATCCGAGGGTAAGTCTGTTGGTTTTAAAGCCTCGGGCGGTATTCGCACGCCAGAGCAGGCGGTAAGCTATATAAGCTTGGCCGAGTTAATCCTGGGCGAAAATTGGCTTTCATCGGCCACTTTTCGGTTTGGAGCCAGTGGGTTATTAGATGCGTTATTAGCCGGTGAAATAAATCAATCGACGTATTAACTTAACCTAAATTTTG
>JAQSXL010000085.1 GCA_029256685.1 Gammaproteobacteria bacterium
GTGATCGATGGGTTATCCGAGCGTCTCGAGATTTTGTCAATCTCATCAATATAAACAATGCCATTTTGAGCTTTAGCTACGTCATAGTCGCATTTTTGTAAGAGTTTTTGAATAATATTTTCGACATCCTCACCGACATAACCCGCTTCGGTTAAAGTCGTAGCATCTGCGATGGTAAACGGTACATTCAATAATCTAGCTAAGGTTTCAGCTAATAAAGTTTTTCCACTACCCGTGGGCCCGATTAATAAAATATTACTTTTACTAATCTCAACATCTTGTTCTTTCTTATTCCTTAACTTTTGTAACCTTTTATAATGATTATATACAGCGACTGCCAACACACGCTTAGCTAGATCTTGGCCAATGACGTATTGATCAAGAAAGGTCTTAATTTCGGTTGGTGGTGGCAACTTTTCATTAGGTTGCTGAGCCACCTCATCTTCTATTTCTTCTTGGATAATATCATTACATAAAGCGATACATTCATCACATATATAAACCGATGGACCAGCAATGAGTTTACGAACTTCATGCTGGTTTTTACCGCAAAATGAACATAATAAAATGTCTTCAGTATTTTTTGTTCGTTTCTCTGTCATTTAACACCCCTCGTAAATGTCATATATGGGCAAAAACCATTTACTTCAAGTTAAAATTGCTCATTTATCTTCTTTCAAGCACTTTATCGGCTAAACCATAAGCCACAGCTTGTTCACTACTCATAAAATTATCGCGCTCTGTATCTATTGCAATCTGCTCTTCGGATTTTCCAGTATGCAACGCCATGATTTTATTTAACCGCTCCCGAATTAATAAAGTTTCTTTCGCATGAATCGCGATATCCGTAGCTTGTCCTTGATAACCTCCTAAAGGTTGATGAATCATGACTCGAGAATTAGGCAAACAATAACGCTTGCCCTCGGTTCCTGCACAAAGTAACAATGCAGCAGCGCTTGCTGCTTGTCCGATACATAAGGTACTCACATCGGGCTTGATAAATTGAATTGTATCATAAATTGCTAATCCAGATGTAACAACCCCACCCGGCGAATTGATATAAAGATGAATATCTTTATCGGGATTTTCGGATTCTAAAAAAAGCAGTTGGGCAATAATTAAGTTTGCCATGTAATCTTCAACTTGCCCTACCAGAAAAATCACACGCTCTTTTAATAAACGTGAATAAATATCATAAGCCCTTTCTCCACGTGCTGTTTGCTCAACAACCATGGGCACCAAGCCGGTATTTAATATTTCAGGTAGTTTATCAACGTATTTAGACATAATCTTGATCCCTTGTTACATTAGACAGTATAAAAATATCACTCAAATATTGAAGTGGTTAAATACCTTAGGAATATACTTAGCGCCATCCGACCTTAAGTTAATGCGCCTTATCAATTTAACAAGGCGCATCATAAGTATTGAAAATATAGGAAACGTTATTTTGCCGATGAAGAATTGACTACTTCATCATAACTCATAGGTTTTTCTTGAACATTGAACTGTTCAAGCAGCTTATCAACAACTTGATCCTCGATAACCGCGGCCTCAACAGCCGATAAACGTTCTGGATCACTATAATACCAATTGATCATATGTTCAGGCTGCTCATAAACAGCTGCTAATTGTTCAATTCTTTCTCTCACCCGTTTAGAGTCGGCTTTAAGCTCAAACTGTTTAATCGCTTCAGCTAATAATAACCCTAACTTAACTCGCTTTTGTGCCTGCTCGGTGAAATTATCCAAAGGTAACTCAGGTAATTTTTTTGCACCCGTGCGTCGCTGCAGTTCATGAGTCAGCTCATCCTGTAACCGCTTTGCTTCTTCCTGAACCAAGCTCTTTGGCACCTCTATCTCATTAGCTTCTAGTAACTTTTCTAGCACTTGATTTTTCACGTACGCTTTCTGAGCAAAATCAAGTTCGCGCTCCATATTCTGTTGAATCTCTTTGCGAAGCCCAGTTAATCCACCCTCTTTAACATCAAAGAGTTCAGCAAATTTATCATCAAGCTCGGGTAGTTGTTCAGATTGAACTTCTTTTACCACAACTTTGAAATGAACGGGCTTGCCCGCCACTTCGGCGTGATGATATTGTTCAGGGAATTGTAAATCGAGGTTTATTTCCGCTTCAGCCTCAGCTCCAATTAAACCTTGCTCAAAACCATCTATCATAGATTTTGAACCAATAACAACGGGCACATCCTTAGCACTACCACCTTGAAACTCAACCCCATCCATAGTGCCAACAAAATCAATGATAACTCTATCGCCGTTCTCTGCCTTACGTTCAACCTGGGTCCAGTTAACATGTTGTTTTTGTAGTTTAGCTAGCATGTTATCTACATCTGTTTCTGCCACAGAAGCTGCAGGTTTCTCTACAGTATAGGTAGCAAAATCAGCCAAGGTGACGCTAGGATATACCTCAAATACAGCGATATACTCAAGTGGTTTGCCGGGTTCGGCTTGTATATCTTTTAGATGCGGCATACCCGCAGGTTGGATATTTTGAGAGGTGAAAGCCTCATGCAAACTGATACGAATTAGTTTTTCAATAACTTCAGCTCGTACAGAATTACCATAACGGGATATGATGACATTAACAGGCACTTTTCCTGGTCTAAAACCAGGTACTCGCATTTCTTGTTTTAATTCATTGACTCGTTGATTAAATTCATTGTCAATACGTTCTATTGGTAAAGAAACCTTTAAATGGCGTTCAAGATTACCGGTAGCTTCAACGGAAACTTGCATTGCTTACCCCTTACGATATTCAAACTGGTGCGAGCGGAGAGACTCGAACTCTCACGGGGGTTGCCCACTGGAACCTAAATCCAGCGCGTCTACCAATTCCGCCACGCTCGCAAATTTTGTTTTTTCAAAAAAAGAGGTGTGATCGTATATTTGTTTGGCTCAGATGTAAAGCGGAAATTGAGCTACGAATTAAAACATTGCCTTCTAAATCTGATCCAGGTAAATTGTTGCTGTTTGTTAATAGCGAGGAAGAATTATGAGCTTTTTTATTAGCGATGCGTATGCAGCAGCATCTTCAGTGGCCACCCCAGTTCCTAACAGTGGGCTTAATACCCTAATTATGGTAGGTATTTTTGTTTTAGCGCTTTATTTTATTATGTTGCGTCCGCAACAAAAGCGTGTGAAAGAGCATAGGAATCTGATTAATTCTCTAGCCAAAGGTGACGAGATTATCACTAATGGTGGGTTGTTAGGGAAAATCACTAACATTTCCGATCACTTCCTAACCATCAGTATTGCAGAAAATGTTGAAATTAAAATCCAAAAGTCAGCAATATCTACTACTGTACCTAAAGGTACTATTAAGTCAGCATAAAATTTTGAGGGTATAAACTACCCTCAGTTTTCTTTTATGCACGAATTTCGCCCTTTGCGAAATTTCGTATTATAAAATAGATTAAAGGAAATTCCTGCGCGATGTTAAATAAATATCCACTCTGGAAAAATTTACTACTTATTTTTTTAACAATCTTAGGTCTGCTGTATTCGATTCCCAACATATATCGAGAAAATCCATCCATTCAAATAACGACCAACAGTGGCTCCTCTCTTTCGGCGGACGTGAAAACACAAGTTGAGCAGGCTCTTAATACTAATAATTTAACCTATAAAACTATTGAAGAGGATCATGGACAGCTGCTAGTCCGATTTAATGACACAGATATTCAGTTACAAGCCACGGAAGTGATAAAGCAAGCCTTGGGCGAGGGATATACTATCGCCCCTCTAATGGCTGCTGCCACGCCTCATTGGATGCAAGTTATTGGCGCTAACCCCATGAAGTTAGGGTTAGATTTAAGTGGGGGAATCCATTTTTTACTTGATGTTGATATTGAGTCATTAATTAAATCACGTTTACAAGCTGAGCAACGTACCCTGGTTAGTGAACTACGTGAAGCCGCTTTAAGATATACAGGTACAGAGCTACAAAATAAAGGTACTCAAATTATCATTGGTTTTCGCGATCCTGCTACGCTTGCTAAAGCAATCAGTCTGTTAAAAACAAAGCATCCCGATCTCGCTATTAGTAAGCTTGAGAACGCTACCGAATCAAAACTTTTAGCCGTCTTATCTCCCAATGGCTATAACAATTTACGCCAATTCACCGTTGAGCAAACCATGATGATTTTGCGTAACCGAGTCAATGAGTTGGGAGTTAGTGAAGCTATTGTACAACAGCAAGGTGCAACCCGCATTGCCGTCGATTTACCTGGCGTTCAAGATGCTACCCGAGCTAAGCAAATACTGGGAGGAACTGCAACCCTTGAAATGCACTTAGTTGATATTGAACATGACGCACAAGCAGCTGCAGCAAGCGGTATTGTGCCTATTGGTTCAAAATTATATAACTATGGAGCTGGGCCCATCCTGTTAAAAGAACGGGTCATTTTAAGCGGACAATCTATTACTGGAGCAATGGGAATAATCGGAGATAACGGTAAACCCGCGGTTACTATTCACGCAAGCGGTAGTGAAATTAGTGAGTTTTATCGTACTACAGGTCGTAATATTGGAAATCCAATGGCTATTGTATATATTGAAACTAAAGCAAATACTCAAATTATTGATAATAAGCCAGTAAAAATTCGCAAAAAGGCTGAGCGTATCATTAGTATAGCGACTATTAATACTGCCTTAAGCAATAGCTTCATTGTCAGTAATATCAGTAGCATGAAGGAAGCTCAGAATTTAGCCTTGTTACTACGGGCCGGGGCGCTTATTGCTCCCATAGATATTCTTGAAGAACGATTAATAGGTCCAAGCCTAGGTGCCGAAAATATTCACAAAGGGATTGTTTCCGTTGTGATGGGGCTACTCTTAGTCGTTATATTTATGACCTTATACTATAGACTGTTCGGTATAGTAGCTAATATTGGCTTATTACTTAATTTGTTTTTTACGGTAGCGATTATGTCCGTTATGGGCGCCGTTTTATCACTACCGGGTATAGCGGGTATGGTGTTAAGCCTTGGGATGGCCGTTGATGCCAACGTATTAATCTTTGAGAGAATCAGAGAAGAGCTGCGCAATGGCGTCACCCCACAGGCTGCAATTCACGCTGGCTTTGAACGCGCATTTAGTACCATTGTGGATGCTAACGTCACAACCCTTATTGTGGCTATCGCGTTATTTGGAGTTGGTTCAGGCCCAATTAAAGGTTTTGCAGTTACCCTGACTATTGGTCTTTTAGCATCGATGTTAACAGCCATTACTTTCTCGCGCGCCTTAATCAATTGGATATACGGTGGAAAAAATATTAAACGCTTAGCGATTGGCATCAAATACAACCGATAATTTGAGAGAATATAAAGATGGAATTCTTTAAACACAATACCAAAATTGATTTTATGGGAGCCAGAAATTGGACTACCCTATTTTCTGCAATCATGCTCATAGGTTCAGTCCTGGCCGTTATTTGTTACGGGATAAACTGGGGCCTTGATTTTACGGGAGGTATGCAGCTAGAGGTTACTTACCAGCAAACTGCCGATTTACCACAAATTAGACAACAGCTTGCAAACGCGAACTTTAAAGAGGCCGTTGTACAAAGTTATGGCTCATCCGAGTCGGTATTAATTAGTATAGGGCCACAAAAAGATCTCAGTGCTCAACAATTGCGAGACAAACTTTTAAGCGCATTACCAGGCGCTAAGCTGCAACGTATTGAGTATGTGGGTCCTCAAGTAGGTGAAGAGCTGGCCACTAAAGGGGCTTTCGCCTTAGTTGTGTCAATGATAGGAATTCTTATCTATATCGCCTTGCGCTTTGAGTATCGCTTTGCTATCAGTGCTATTTTAGCCCTGGTTCATGATCCTTTGCTTATTTTAGGCATTTTTGCCATTTTCCATCTTGAGTTTAATTTGCCCGCCCTAGCCGCCTTACTCACAGTAGTGGGTTATTCGTTAAATGATACCATTGTAGTATTCGACAGGGTCCGAGAAAATTTTCGCAAGATTCGTAAATCTAGCCCCTTAGAAATTATGAACTTATCCATTAATCAAACCTTATCACGTACGATTATGACCTCGGGTTTAACCCTATTGGTAGTAATAGCACTGTTGGCTTATGGTGGTGAATTATTACACAGTTTTTCTATAGCGCTTATTATTGGTATTTTGGTAGGTACTTATTCATCGATTTATGTTGCCGGCGCGCTTGCTGTTGCCATGGGATTGAATCGAGCTGATTTTCTACCTAAAGCCACGAAAACAACCGATGAAATGCCTTAATTAATTAACAGCGCCGCCACTACATTTCTATCCTCGGCCAGGAGAATATTGTAGGTGCGGCATGCGGCGGCTGTATCCATAAACTCAACCCCCAGCTGCATTTTTTGGATTGCTAAACGTATCTCTGGACAAGGAAATAACATTTTGTGACCCGTCCCGAATAAAACAATCTGCGGTTTAAGCTCGGCAATAAATGATAAATGCTCGACTTTAAGTTCCGTATAAGCTTGTGGTGCCCATATTCTCACGGGTAGCTTAGGTGCGACTATGATACTTTCATTGTAGGTTTTATCGTTAACCAGGATGCTACCCTGTTGATATGAGCGTATTTGATTAACTTGTCCGCTGATACTTTCTAAGGCGATTTGCATAAAATCAATACTCTAAGTTTTCTTTTATTCACAAGTTTCGCAAAATGCGAAACTCATATTATTATATATGAGGCTTAACCTAAGATACAGCATGTTATGAGACAGATTAGCATAGTAATACCCGGGCTTTACCCATTAGTAAAAACATTACCTGCTTGGCAGAAATTAATAAGTGGTGCTACTACTCACGCCTCCTTGCATTATCACTTATTGATAGCCGAACTTTGTAGGCTCAACCCATTGCCACTAGCAGCCATATCGGCATCCTATTACCAACTGCCAGCCTCTAGCCATTGGTTAAAAGCCACGCCCATTTCAATTACAACCGATCAAAACTCTGCTTATGTATTAAACGCTTCATTACAGCTTTCAAGGCAAGAAATTCAGCTATTAACTACTGATTTAAATCAATTATTTTTTCAAGATGGATTGATTTTTCATGTTAGTGAAGATGAGTTGTTACTTGAATTAACAAAACCTCTAGAGGTTACCACCAGCCCCCTCTATGAAATCATCAATAAGAATGTAGCCGAATATTTGCCTAAAGGGAGTAATAAATCCTTTTGGCATAAACTTTTCATTGAAGTACAAATGTTTTTATATCAACACCCCCTTAATCGGGCGCGTGAACAGAAATTCCAACCCACTATTAGCGCTCTCTGGTTCTGGGGAGAAGCTGAGTTACCTATCTCTATACCCTCTATTCCTTGGCAAATATTATATAGTGATACTTCATGGTTAAAACACTATGCGGCCTTCGCTGCAATTGAATTTCATTCATTAGCAAAAACCTCGCCCTTACCTACCGACTTATTAGCTACTCAATCGAGTTGCTTGGTGATTATGGAGCACTTTTTATGGGAGCCTACTATTGATTCACCACAACTGCTTGAGCAGTGTATGGCTTTATTGTCACAGCTGAAAAATCAGCCCAAGACTGAAATAACACTTTATCCTGGTGATGGTAATTGTTATCATTTATTTCGACAAAATTCTTGGTGGCAATGGTTCAAAACTTTAATCAAATGACTATTCACATTAAACGCAGGCCCATTGAGGCTACAAATACCTTTAATCAAACGTTGCATCCTATTTTACAGCGTATTTATTGTGCTAGGGGCATCCATTGCTCTACCGAATTAGAACGTACCCTGCAACAGCTGCTGCCTTATCATCAATTAAAAGACATAGATCACGCCGTAAACCATCTTTATCAGGCTTTACTAAACCACAAACATATTATGATTATCGGTGATTTTGATGCCGATGGCGCAACCAGCACGGCTCTTGCAGTGACCGCATTACGTAGTTTTGGCGCAAAACAAGTTTCATATTTAGTACCCAATCGTTTCGCTTATGGTTATGGTTTATCCCCCGAAATTGTAGAAGAAGCCGCTAAGCAGAAACCCGATTTAATTGTTACGGTAGATAATGGCATTGCAAG
>JAQSXL010000086.1 GCA_029256685.1 Gammaproteobacteria bacterium
AGTCTGGATAGAAAAAGTGGGGGATACCTTAATTATTAAACCCAAACCTGAGTCCTGGGATGATTTCTTTCAAAGTCCACTTACCCTATCCGATGATTTTTCAATGGAAAGAGATAATTCATTACCTCAAAGTCGTGATATAGCATTTTCATGAAATACATGCTAGATACTAATATATGTAGTTATATTATTAAACACCGACCACAGGAAGTATTAGCAAAATTCAAAACGTTACAAATGGATGATTGCTGTATTTCATCCATTACGTATGCTGAGCTTAAATTTTGGGTGGCTAGAAATAAACGTTTGCATATGAAAAGCCAAAACCAAAGCACTCCAAAAATCAATGCGCAAATCATTGATAGTTTTGTCTCGCATTTAGATATTGTGGAATTTGGCGCGCATGCCGCTGACGTATATGCAGAAATTAGAAATCATATTGAAGCACTGGGCATAGCTGTTGGTAATGCAGACTTGCTTATCGGTTCACACGCCATTAGCCTAAATTGTATTTTGGTTACCAATAATACTAAAGATTTTATTAATCTCCCTAATGTGCAACTAGAAAATTGGGTGAATAATTAGATTAATGGCTCGTTCTAACGCCAATGGTATCGGGTTTTAGCCGCCGCAGGAAATATTTCCTGTAATAACCTCAATCTCCATGAGGCTTATTCGCTTTGGCCAGTACCTCCAGCTGAAGGTCTCACATAGCAATCTGCTCATCCAATATCTGAGCACACTCCTCAGTATATTAATATAATGCGCTTCAATTAAATTAAAGCCATATTTAGTAGCCTCAGCGGAGTAGGCATTTACAATAGTTTCAAATTTGCCATATAACTCTGTCGCTATTCTATCTATCGATGTTTCTACAATTTTAATTACAATGCTGCCCTACCTCTAACCTTTTAAATTATCTGGTTTTTTGTTAGCTTTGGTTGTTTTTGATATAGGTTTTGCGCTGCCGTTTTGGCATTCGAATCCCCTTGGGGACACCATTAAGAGTACCCGCTTTTAGTTCATGCTGGATATATGGATAAGTCAGGCTGATTTTATAAGAATACAGTTAATTATTTAACAGACTGCTAATCACCTCTGGATTTTTAGCAATACAGGTTAAATAAGCAATGCCCGTTAAATCAGGCGAACGCTCGCCTTGCTTCCAATTTCGCAACGTTTCTATGCTAATTGAGTGCAGACTCTCCAAAAAGCGTTTATCAAAAAACACTTCAAGCTTTTGATAATCATGGGATTTTTAACTTAAGCCCATCAAATAAAGCTTTGCCATCTTTTTACATTTATTTATAATCACGAAATTAAGCTGCCTGTGTAGCATAAATTAGGCTAGCTTGATTTTTTATCAAGCAGCAAGTGGTTTTAAATTAATTCAAAAAGGTAATTTTTTCATGGGACAAGCGCATTCACGTAGCACCATAACAAACGATCAAGTTAATCCATCAAAAGTTAATCCATCAGAAGCACAAATTAAACAATTATTCAGTCGTTATGAAGTGGAGTTCAAAAAAATAAGAAAAGAGCAACTGACTTTATTGGATCATAAAATGGCCGGTATTGAACAGTTCCTTACCTATAGGCAGCAAACTTTTATCTATACCCTGCGCCTTATCGATAGCCTCAAGCAGTGTTTCCCCGAACAGTACGATTTTCAAGTTGTCAAGAATCTGAACCACAAGCTGGAGCAAGCGGGCATAGAAACCATGGAAAAGTTTACGCAGGAACTTGATAAACCCAGTGACGAATTAGCGCCTGAGTTAGTACGAAATAACCTAGATACATCTGTACTTTTGGCCCAAATAAAGATTCCATGCAATAATATTATAGAACTAATCATCTCTTCTACCTTGCCATTCACCATCCAACAGGAAATGCTAGAAAGTCGGGCGCAATCGCGCCAAAAAGAATTGGCTGAATTAGAGCAAAAACTCAATACATTACAGCAACATCGCCATGAGCTTGAACAAGCGCTGGTAGAACAGCAGGATAAGTTCGCTCCCCTATCCTCCCTACAGTCTCTGTTCAATGTATATATGGACGAGAGTAATCTCAATCAAGAAACTATTGATCAAGTAGAATTACTGAGAACTAAAGAAATCTGGTTTATCCAACAATTGCAGGCGCTGCAAGGCATGGTTCAACGGCCTAATCTATTGGAGTCGGCCTGTGCTCTTGGTGATATGGCTGCGCTTCAACAGCACCTAGCAACAGAAAAAGCTCCAGTTGCTTTTTTACAGCAGCAAGCGCCTGAAGCGCTGCACAAAGCCTGTCGGTTTGGACAAGTAGCTATAGCTCAATATTTACTTAAGCTAGGGGTCGCTGCTAATCAAGCGGATGCCTACGGATATTATCCCCTGCATGCGGTCATGATGGTATTGGAGCAGGACAAATTAGTTGATTTACTGCAACTGCTGCTAGAAGCTAAGGCCACTATTACGCAATGCGGCCCCTATGGACGCACCGCTTTGCATACTGCAACTCTATATGGTAATCAAGCTGCGATTGCTTGGTTAGTTCAGCAACAGCCTGCACTGTTGAATCAAGCGGAAACCGGCCGCATTCAAAAAAACACGCCCTTGCATAATGCGGCTTTCGGTGGTTTCATCGAGGCGTGCCGCTACCTTTTAGAGGTTGGGGCGCAACCTAAGATGCGCAATCATGAAGACTGCACGCCGCTGATGGAGGTTTTAAGCAACGACCAACTTACCCTTGAGACTAAATTCCAGGTACTACAGGCATTTCGCCAAAAAGGTTACTGGCTGAGTCCCGATGATATCCGCAGCTTGGAACGAAGAGACGACTATACAACACATATTGCCCCGGTTATCGCAAGGGTGTTGCAGGTGATGTCACAGGAAATAACAGCGTCTCAGGTTATTGCAAACGATGAACCACAGACATTAGTTCACAATTCGCAAGAACCCGTTAGCCATTCATCGTCTTATCCTAAACGTTTATTTTCCTCCGATGTAGCGAGCATTCGGCCGGAAACTGAACGGCAACTGGACAGCATCGAGAGTAATACAGATTCTTTTGATGGCCCCCATTAATAGGAAGATAGGACAACGCGATCATCGGTCACACAATCCCTGGATGAGTATCAAAAAAGGCTGAAGATTCATCAAGAAAAATTGGATGAGATAGTTAATTTGCTGGAACAAGGACAACAAGCTTCAGCTCAAAAGCGATTAATTGTATTAATCAAAGTATATTATACATCCAATGGCGCCATTCATCAGGATGGTTGTGTAACCGAGTCGTTGACCCAATTAGAACATTGCCTGCTGGAGAAAAATTCGCCCTTTTTGGAATGATTATTTAGACTTGACCCGCTGCAAGGATATAACAGCCCTCCAACAAGCATTCGAACGGCTTTGCGAAACCCTTGCGTTTATAGACATCGCCGTGCGCAAATATTATGTACTAGAAGTGGAGTATTGGGTAAGCCAACATCTCGGACTATTACCGAAAACACAATCTAGCCTAGGTGTGGTTGGCCGAACAGATACGATATACTCACCCAGCAAAGGGCGTAGACGGAATGTCACTGATAATTTTTCTAATGATTGTTTGACATAATAAGCGGGTAAGGGACACGCCCTAGGATAAAAAGCCGCTCGTAAAGTTTTTAAAGCGCATTATTTGTGTGATTCATAGAGATCCTTTCAATTTCCTTATAGCTAAATCTATTTGATAATTAGCTATTTGGATGCGTTCATTTTTAACGTTATAGTTTTCTATAACTGCAGCGCTAATAGGCGTTTTTTCACTTAGATCACCAACAATTTGTGAGGGTGTCTTACCTCCAAGTGAACCATGTGGACGCTGCCAATTATAAAAAAACTGCCATTGACTCAATTCCTCTCTAAGATTTTCAAAATTAGATAAATCAGCAATAGCATAGAATTCTTCAAGATCTGTCTTTTGTGATCGCTCTACTTTGCCGTTTAAATGAGGAGAACCCGGTTTATTTGGCCTAAATTTTATGCCAAGGTTCATTAATTTTTGTTGTACTCTCTCAGCAAAAAATTCTAAGCCTCTATCGGTTTGAATGCGTTGTATAGGAAAAGGAAATTGGTCCATTACCAAGTCAAGAAATTGAAGCGTGTTGTTTGCAGTACGACGTTTATAAATCTCTAGTACTCGCCAGCGAGAGCAATCGTCTACGGCAGTATACTGGTATATGCCTGGTGCAATCTTACAGGTATCCATTTGGATACGGTCACCAGGGACAGGACGGCTATAGCGTTTAAATTGTTTTTTTCGCTTTAATTTCTTAATCGCTTTAACTTGTTGTGAGATTAATACTTTATGAATGCTTGCTAATGATAAAGGGCATTCGTGCAGTCGTATTAATTCAGTTTGAATACGTCTCGCACCCAAATTGCGTTGCTCACGTAATGCTAATATCCAATTTATATGCTGCTCTATTATTTTTTGATTAGGAGAAGAATGAGGTTTTCTGCTTTGGTCAATTAACCCCATTTCACCTGCTTGTAGATAGCGTCTATACCATTTACGCAATGTTGGGCGAGAAATGCCACAGCGCCTACAGACATAGCCTGCATCATTGGTTTCAATGTAAAGTTTTACCCATTTCAATCTAGCTTTTATTTGCTTATCCATAGAGGCAAAACTATAGCAAATTAATTGAAACCATGTCTATGAATCACACACCTCATTTATAGTACAGCCGTTATACCATTTAGTTGTGATATTTCATGGCATGTGAGACAAATTACGTTGCTTTCAGGCTGTATGCAGATTGAAAATTAAGCGCGATTGCCTTGACCCACATTCCACATAATCGCTTGGATACTTTTAAGGGTGCTCGCTTTTGCTCGTATGCATAATGTGGATAAGTCAAAATGATTTCACTAATACATTTAACTGTTCAAAATCCGATTAATCTCTTCCGGTGCTTTTGCAATACACGTTAAATAAGCAATGCCTGTGGTATCCGGTGATTTCTCACCCTGCTCCCAATTTTTTAACGTTTCCAGATTAATATGATAAACTTCTGAAAACTCTTTTTGGGTCAAATGCAGTTCTTTCCGTAACCCCTTAATATCAAACTTAGGTTTTAAGATACGTACTGTTACAGGATTTTCTAAAGCTTCTTTGACAGCCTCTATAAGTTCTTGCCCAAATGATTTTTCGTATTTCATAACTCACCTCTAATCGTAGCAACTAATGCCGGAACTATTTGCTTTAATTCATTGCGCTCTGCCTGGGTTAAATTCTCTTTTTCTGATTTGCTATAGACGTAGCAATAACACCAATATGTTTTTTGAGTAGTGATAAATAACCCTTACGCCGCTGCTTTTTCCCTTATCATTAAATCCTGATTTCCAACGGAGTTTTCTAACACCGCCGGTACCTACAATAAGCTGACCGTGTTCTGGATAGAGTGTTAAGTAGGTCACCAATTGATCCAAAGCAGCCTATGTCATTGTTTTTTTAGCTTTACGTTCAAAGGTACTCGTTGCTTTAATAATAATTTCAGTCATAAGCAAATCTAGTCCAATGAACCCCTTTTGTCAACTAATCGTTGACATGGAAGGTTACCCTAAGCGGATAGCCTTTTTAATAGTTCAAATCTGATGTGAGAACAATCTTAGGCTATCAATGGTTTAGGTTGTCGTCTTTGGCGACTTACACCTATAGCCAAAGGCTTACACTGCTTTCAGCAATAGCGCTTATTCTTTTTTTATTAGATGGCCTATACTGTTTATCAATGGAACTGGCATGGATGCCAATACGCGCAAGGATGCGTGAATAAACTGTAAGCTAGGTAAGGATTAATATGGATTGACAAAATGACAGGACGTCATCAAGGCTTAAGGATAAACCGCTTGCAGTTAAGCATTATTGACTCCTTAAATACCTGCATAGGCTCGTTTGTGTAATAGTTACACAAACGAGCTTTAATCACTGAGTTTTTTATTTCTCCTTACCCCAAGATGTTTTTCGACGTACCTCACCACTGCCACAAGTGCCATATTCCACCACCTGTTTAACCTTATAAAGATTTTTCTGTAGGGCTTGGTTTGCCGGTAATCAATTTGGAAGAGTGACATCTTGGTAGTTAAAGCTAATTTTGTATTTAGAGCTAATACCCTTCCTACTAATAAATCTTCCCTTGCTAGGGCATAGGGGTATAAGCCAACCTTGTTTTTCAAGGATGAAAAACTATAGAGCGTACAAGGAGGTATTCACAGCGTGTTGGCATTACCCCTATTGCCCTGGCAAGGGAAGATTATTTACTGTAAATGGTATAACTACTCTTTTGGATTAACCAATTATAATTTAATCCCTTAAAAAGTTTGCTACTAAGCTAGCAATACCATTTCTGCTAATAAAGGTTATGCGTTAACAAGCTTCAACAAACAGCATATAGGTCTTAAAAGGTATAAAATTAACACTAATAAACTAGACCAAAAACTTAACGGCCAATCTAACACATAAGATAAACTTAAGCCTAGCCAAATAATCGCTAAACTGGTTATGATACTCACCCATAACCCGGGCCAAAAAGTCTTGGTCCACTGGGTTGCGATGGCTGCCGGGCCTATTAATAAGGTAAATACTAACAGTACGCCCACAGCCTGACTTGCTAGAGTTACAGCAATAGCCATGATTAACAACAGCATAATAGTTAGCCTAGTAAGAGGTAAGCCTTTGGCTTCAGCAAGCTCGGGTTCAAGGCTGGCAAATAATAATGGCCGACTGATAATAGCTAAAACCACTAGACACACGGTTGTTAAAATAAACATCAATTTTAGCATTTGTTGAGAAACGCCTAAAATAGTGCCAAATAAAATAATATTGGCTTGTCCCGCATAATTACTATTAAGGTGTAAAAATAAAGCACCAAGCCCTAGAGAAAACGCCAAAATGATACCTATGGCAAGATCACCCTTGTTAATGCGATTCCCCGCTATACCTATACCAAAAGCGGCCAGTAAAGTAATTATTAATTGACCCAGGATAGGCGATGTACCTAGAAGGATGGCACCGGTTGCTCCGGCAAAGCCAATATGTGAAAGTGCATGACTGGCAAAGGCCAAGTTACGCAATACAATAAAATATCCAACTACACCAGCCAGTATCGCAATCAATGTACCAGCCATAAATGCATGTTGCATAAAACCATAATCAAACATGCTCAGAATGGGGACAGCAGTGAGCTCCATAATCGATAATGCCTCGTTCTTTACTAATAACAAATAACCGCTGTTGATATTGAATAACGTCTATGGGCGCTTGATAAAGGGCGCTCAGTTGCTCACTGGTAATAACCTGCTGTACCGTCCCTAATGCAGCATTGCCTCGTGCTAGATAAAGCACACGATTCATTACGCCCAGCAACGGATTTACATCATGAGCGGTAAACAAAACCGTCATTTTCAACTGACGTTGTAAACGTTGCACCAAATCCAATAAACTCTCTTGGTATCTAGGATCTAAATTAGCCAAGGGTTCATCGAGTAACAAAATTTGTGGATTATCCAACAAGGCCTGGCCTAAAAGTAGCCGCTGTCTTTCACCACCCGATAACTGGTAAAAAGGTCTATCAACGTAATCTTGTGCCTCAACTAATTCAATAACGCGCGTTATCTCCTGCTGCTGGGCTTGACTCAATCTAGGCATCCCCCAGCGATAACCCAATTTTGCAGAGGAAATGATTGCGCGTCCATTAAACTGAGTGTGTGGCAATTGGCTACGCATTTGTGGCAGATAGCCAATACAAATATTGCCGCGTTTAACGGGTTTATCGAGTATTAACAGTTCGCCTTGACTGGGTTTAATTAATCCCAGGATGGCTTTTAATAAGGTACTTTTCCCCGCGCCATTAGGCCCAAATACTCCAATAAATTCACCATGCTGAATTTGGGCACTAAAATCATGTAAAATAGTTTGCTGACCATAGGCTAAGCTTAGTCCTTTGGCTGTAATCGCATTAACTGGCGGTGTTATCGGCATACTGTAGGGCTTGATCTAAATTGTTAAGTTGCTCCAGCATCCA
>JAQSXL010000003.1 GCA_029256685.1 Gammaproteobacteria bacterium
ACAAGGCCAGTTAGGCTTGGGTACCGACACCCCACTCAATAGATTGGACGTGGAAGGTGGCGCCGCTATCGGTAGCGCTTACTCCGGTGACGTGGTAGCGCCTGCTGACGGCTTGTTGGTACAAGGCCAAGTCGGTTTAGGTACCACCACCCCACAAAGCAAGTTGGATATCACCGGTGGCTTGACCGTTGGTTTGACCTACTCCGGTAGCAAAGCGGCTCCTGCCAGCGGCTTATTGGTAGAAGGTAGCGTAGGTCTAGGTACCGCTACTCCGATGAACAAGTTAGATGTCGAAGGCGGTGTGGCCATTGGTAGCACTTACTCCGGTAGCTCGGTAGCGCCTACTCAAGGCTTGATAGTGGAAGGTGCCATGGGTATTGGTACCGACAAGCCCAGCAATAAGCTAGACGTTAAGGGTGCGGCTGTTGTGGGTACAACCTATGCGGCTAACGTCACCGCGGCGCCTGCCGATAGCTTGTTGGTAGAAGGCAGTGTAGGTATTGGTACGCTGACGCCGCAAAACAAAGCCGATATTAAAGGCAACTTGGCGGTGGGTAGCCACTACGCGGGTAGCAAGATCGGACCGGTAAACGGAATGATCGTTGAAGGTAGCGTGGGGATTGGTATCGATACACCACAAAATAAACTGGATGTACTGGGTAGTGTAGCGGTAGGTGCTAATTATTCCGGACATGCGGTTGCACCGGTTAACAGTGTAATTGTAGAAGGTCAGCTTGGTGTGGGTACCAGTGTTCCCACTAACCGGTTAGACGTCAGCGGTGGCGCTGTAGTAGGTGCTACTTACGTCGCCAGTGCCTCGGCGGCTCCTACCAATGGTTTATTGGTGGAAGGCAATGTAGGTATAGGCACTAACACGCCTATCAATAAACTAGACGTCGAAGGCGGAGCCGTTATTGGTAGCAACTATTCTGGTACGTTGGCGGCGCCAAGCAACGGTTTATTGGTCGAAGGTAAAGTAGGTCTTGGTAGCAGTACACCGGTTAACCAATTGGATGTGGAAGGCGGCGTTGCGATTGGTAGTGCTTACTCCGGAACTAAGCAAGCCCCGGCCGATGGTCTGTTGATAGAGGGTAAGGTAGGTATTGGTACCTATACGCCGGTCAATAAAGTGGACGTTGAAGGTAGCATGGCGGTGGGTTCTTCCTACTCCGGTACTAAAACGGCACCTGCCGACGGTATGTTGGTAGAGGGCAGCGTGGGTATTGGTACCGATACGCCGATGAACAAGTTAGACGTGGAAGGCAGCGTGGCTATTGGTAAGGCTTTCTCCGGTAGTTCGGTGGCGCCTGCCCAAGGTTTGGTCGTCGAAGGTGCCATGGGTATAGGTACCGACAAGCCCAGCAATAAGCTGGACGTTAAGGGTGCGGCAGTCGTGGGTACAACCTACGCGGCCAATATCAAGGCGGCGCCTGCCGACAGTTTACTGGTCGAAGGTCAGTTGGGCTTGGGTGTTCTGGCTCCGGTCAACAAATTAGACATCAACGGCGGTACGGTAATGGGTAGCGGCTATGCCGGCACCGCCCATGCACCGGTTGACGGCTTGTTGGTACAAGGTCAGTTAGGTTTAGGCACCGCTAACCCACAGAGCAAGTTGGATGTAGCCGGTGGCTTGACAGTGGGTGAAACCTACTCCGGTAGCAAAGCGGCTCCCGCCAGCGGACTATTGGTGGAAGGCAGCGTAGGTATAGGTACCGATACGCCCAGCAATAAGCTGGACGTTAAGGGTGCGGCAGTCGTGGGTACAACCTACGCGGCCAATGTCACCGCGGCCCCTGCCGACAGCTTGTTGGTAGAAGGTCAGCTGGGCTTGGGTGTCTTGGCTCCTACTAACAAGTTAGACGTCAACGGCGGTGCGGTTGTAGGTAACGGTTATGCCGGTACTAAAGTAGCTCCTGCCAACGGCTTGCTGGTACAAGGCCAGTTAGGTCTAGGTACCGACACGCCTAAGAACCGGTTGGATGTCGAAGGTGGCGTAGCCATCGGTAGCAGCTTCTCCGGCAGCTCGGTAGCGCCTAGCGAAGGCTTGATAGTGGAAGGTGCTATCGGTGTGGGTACCGATACGCCCAGCAACAAGCTGGATGTTAAGGGTGCGGCCGTTGTGGGTACAACCTACGCGGCCAACGCCACGGCGGCGCCTGCCGACAGTCTGTTGGTAGAAGGTCAGTTGGGCTTGGGTGTCTTGGCTCCTACTAACAAGTTAGATGTCAACGGCGGTGCGGTTGTAGGTAACGGTTATGCCGGTACTAAAGTAGCTCCTGCCAACGGCTTGCTGGTACAAGGCCAGTTAGGTCTAGGTACCGATACGCCTAGCAATAAGCTGGATGTTAAGGGTGCGGCCGTTGTGGGTACAACCTATGCGGCCAATGCCACCGCAGCCCCTGCCGACAGCTTGTTGGTAGAAGGTCAGTTGGGCTTGGGTGTTTTGGCTCCTACTAACAAGTTAGACGTCAACGGTGGGGCGGTAGTCGGTAACGGTTATGCCGGTACTAAAGTAGCTCCTGCCAACGGCTTGCTGGTACAAGGCAACGTAGGTCTAGGTACCGATACGCCTAAGAACCGGTTAGACGTCGAAGGCGGCGTGGCCATCGGTAGTAACTACTCCGGCAGCTCAACGGCGCCTAGCGAAGGCTTGATCGTTCAAGGCAACGTAGGTATTGCTATCAGTTCACCGTCGGCTAATCTGCATGTTAACGGCACGATGAAGCTTGCCAGCGGTGTAGCCGTTAATGCACTTTCCGACGATATGAATTTGGGTGGTGCGGCGGCTTCGGACAGCGTGTTGCCGACCCAAAAAGCGGTCAAGACTTACTCCGACTCTATCATTCGTCTGTTAACCGGGGTTAATTTGAAGAAAATCAGCACCCAGGCAGAATTTGAAGCGGTGTTTGGTAGTGGTAGCGGAGTAACGACTATTCCAGCGAATACCACCATTGTGTTGAGCCCTATTCAGGGTACGGTGGCCGATAATATCGCTAAGGGCGCTTGGGGTGGAACGGGTAATAGTCCGCAAAACACCTACAACGGTGAACCGGCTTATATCTTGAAAAACGTCGTGTTGCTCTCAAACAATGTGTCTATCATCGGGTTTAACCAGGATGATACCATCATTGTGAAAGGAACTACCGATAGTAAATTCAAGATAATAGGTACGTCGGCAGCACCGGTAAAAGGCATCAACTTAGAAGGATGGACCTTTGACGGTCGTGGTGGCGTCGGTGATTTGGGTAATAGCATTAGCCCAAGTTCGGGTAACGGGGGTGCTTTTGAAATAGACTACACCGATTCTTGTGTGCTGAATTGCCAAATCATCAACCATGTAATCAATGGTAACGGTGGAGCGATAAGCGATAACAATGAAGCTAGTAGAAACCTGATCGCCCAAAATATCAGTTACTGCCAAGCTACCAATGGTGGTGGTGTTTACCAGTGTAACTACGCGCAAATTACGGTTTACAACTGTAAAGCTACTAACGGTGGTGGTGCGTTTAACTCTAATTACAGTACCATCAATATGTACAACTGCTCGGCAACTAATGACGGGGGCGGTGCATACGGCTGTAACAGTGGGGTAATGTTGGCGCGTGGCTGTATCGCGACTAAGAACGGTGGTGGCTTCCGTGACTGTGATGACGCCATACTAACCGCCTACACTTGTACGGCGGATCTGGGTGGTGGTGCTTACAGCTGCGAGTACGTGACCTTGACGGCTTATAATTGTAAGGGCAACTTGTCTGGTGGTGGTGCTTACGCCTGTCATTCTTCACGCATCAACGTCAGCTCGTGTAGCTCGACCAGCTCTGCTACGAATAACGGCGGTGGCGGTGTATACATGAGTAATAACTGCGAGGTGTTAGCACGCAAGTGCTCGGCTCCTCAAGGTGCTGCCGTTTACATGTGCGATCTGTTGATAGGTGTTGGTAACTGGGAAGGTAATACGCCCGGAAGTGGTAAATCCACGTTGTTCGCGGGTAGTAGCAGTACTGGTTATACCAAATATGCCGGCGCGTTTGCGATTAACGGTAGTTATATATGTAACGTCAATTATGTCCTTGGATCTGGTAATGGTGTATGGAGTAACGATAATAAATAGGGTGGACTTGGTTGCCGATGAGATAGAAATTTCATCGGCAAACTTACTAGCTAATTAATTGGAGAACACAATGGATAAATATGTAAGATGTATGAAAGACGGTGGTTTGGTTGCAGGTAATTCATTCGAAGACATGCCGATTGACTTACCCCATTCCATCGTATTTTGGGTGCGGGTTCCAGCTAGTGCGGATGGTTCCTATCCTTTCCCTACTGCTAATAGTATCGAGGACCAGGTCAGCTTTGTCTTAACCACGCCTCTAACGACCGATGAGATGAGTGCGCAAAACTTAATCAAAGACGTTACGGAAGGTTCTTGGCAACATACTCTGAGTAAGGCTCAGGCCGATGCTAATGCCAAAGCGGAACAGATTAAGCAGATTGATTTAGACACTTTCGCCTTGATCAGAGTGTGGTGTTCTAATCAGGAGGAGGGCTGTGAAGAGGCTTTCTTATCGTTGGGAATTGAGGATAAAACCAACGCGCGTTATATGGATTATGTCAATCAAAAAGACGCCATTAAAGCCGACCAAGCCGATAAGAAGGCTGCATTGGTTTGATACGCAGCATCTTTTGACTAACCCAGGTTATAGCCGTTGGCAAACCGCTATGACCTGGGTACAGGCTCGCAGATATTACATCAAATTTATAAATTCTATAAGGGTGTCATAGGATCGATGGCTCATTTTTAAGCACGGATAAGTTGTGCTCTATCTGACGGCTGGCTGGACTGCTCTGCCAATATATTCCTTTGTTGAATTACCGCAATAAATAATATAGTTTGATTTTTACTGGAGTTGAATGATGCCTATTGTTGCACAAGTTTTTAATGATATTGACACCACTGATTTCAGTGTTAGACAGGAGGCTAAAAGTCCGACAAGAATAGTAAGTTTTGTGGATACGCTAGAGCTTGCTGAAAGTAAAACCCGTTTAATATTAGGCCATAATCCGAATCGATATGCAAATATACCCGTTGAGTCCGGCTATACTTCCAAGATAACTTATGCATCTACTCGGCGTACTTCGCATATGCGAGCTTTACAGCCTATATTGAAAAAAGATTACACGATGGATGATGAAGATGGCTACAAAAGCAGGGTATTAAAAGGGGATAGAAAAAGAACAGTTGATGGAATTAAAAAACCTAGGGATAGGCAACCGGCAAAGAAGTTAAGAATTTCAGCTTCGCGTCCAAAGGAAACCTATTACGTGGATTTTAATGGTGATCCCAATAATTCCAACCGTGAAACGGCCATGCAAGCGGTAAATTCTAAGCTGCATCCTACCGGCAATGACCATGATTCGGCCAATGGCAATATGCGTAATCTTTTCTGGGGTTCTATGTTTGCTAATCAACGGCATAAAGAAATCCTAATAAAGAAGCTTTGAGCGCAGATCCCGCAATAAAATCATGAATAAAACTGCCAGTAGGGTTTGCCTAAGCAGTCAAGAATAACGCGATGCCTATCTGCCAGGTCGGTAATTAACTCCGCGTGATTATCAATGCTAACAATATGTAGCCCTTGCAAGCAGAAAAACACCCAGCGGCGGTAGGCCGTTGGATGAGTTTTTTCTTCATATCGGGAAAGAAGTTATTCGTTTGGGCAAGCTTTTGCCGAATGAGATGCTCAATAGCTGCATATGCCAGCAGACTGCACGTCATAATCATAAGCAAAGCCTCGATAAAGTTTTTCATGCGTAGGCCCCGCCCGAATAGCTGTTAATGATAGACAAAGCTAGCCAAATGTGATAATGTTTAATATAGACTGCTATAATCATATGTTAAATTTAATTTTAACAGATTGCAAATTCCTACAGATACCCATCGTTGTAAATAAATTCAGTATTATAATTAGCAAATTTTTTATGTAAATTTAAAGTGAGTAAGCACGCTAAAAAAAATTTGTAATGCCCTAACGAATACATTAGGGTCAGTTTAAATTTTGATATGTCTTCTATACTGTTTAAGTATAGTGCGAATTAATTTTTACTGCATTTTTGATGTATTATGTTGCTTGATTTAAATTAGGAATTGTCCTACCGACTAGTCAGTTGCCAAAAAAATATTCTTATTTCAATAATAGCAGGTAATAATGAAATGTATTTGGAGAAAATTAAACAATGCAATTCAACTCAATTTCAATAGATGAATTAGTCAAAACTATTACTCAGCAAAAAAAATTGGTATTAAACTACTGTAATTTAACAATGTTTGACTGTAATAATTTATTAGAACTATTAAGGACTAATACTCAAATCAAGATTTTAAGCCTTGATGGAAATCAATTAGAAGATAATATTATTCTGCAAGTTGCAGCAATAAGTTCTTTAGAAGAATTAAGTTTAAGTGAAAATAATGTAGGTGATAATGGCGCACAGGCATTAGCTAATAGCCAAAAGCTTATGACATTATATTTAAATTATAATTTATTAACTCACCTGGGTATAAATTTCTTAACTCATAGTCTAAGTCTCACAAAGCTTAATCTTAGCCAAAACACTATAAATGATAAAGCTATAGAAGCTTTAGCCAAAGCTAAAAGGCTTAAAATTCTTTATCTTGATGGATGTAAATTGGATGATAAGAAAATAAAGCACTTATCTGAAAATAAAATCTTACATGAATTATCTCTGCGATTAAATAAAATATCTAATGAGGGAGCGCGTTATTTAGCTCGAAATACTACACTACGTTTATTAGATGTCAGTAATAATCTTATAGGGAATGAAGGTACAAGAGATTTTGCACAGAATGAAAATTTAGGGTTATTAAATATTAACTATAATAGAGTAAATGATGACGGTGCTATAGCATTTAAAGATAATCAATCTTTGTTATTGCTGCAAAGAGTCGGTAACAAAATAAGCTCAAATGTGGATCAAGAACTAACTAACCGAATTGATGCCAATATAGCTAGAATTGAAAAAGCAAGGGAAAGCTATATTACTATAGTTATAATGTTTGCAATATTCAAATTACGTAATAATAAAAATAAATTATTTTGCCTGGCAGATGAATTGTTGATTAATATTTTAAGTTACTTGAATTTTCCTTCTTTTAAACAAAAGCAAATCACTCGTTCTAGTTATGACGGCGCTAAATTTATTTTTGATAATAATCGAGCTATAGAACAGCGATTACAGATTACCGATTGGCCGGGTGTTTTGCGATTGCAAGAAAACCAAACACAAGGTACTGGTTATTTTAGCTTTTTTGTTGAGGCTAATATCAAATCGACAAAAAAACATGAAAATTCCCGTGAAATTTCAGAAGTAGCAGAGAAAAATCTTTACAGTATGACCTAAAAATTGTTTTTTCTATTTCGGAACTAGGTTTTTGCTATTAGTAATAAATTTATTGTTCCAGGAGATTCCTATACCAATTGGATAGCTGATGTTCAGACTGCGGAAAGAATAATTAAAAATATAGAAAAAGATATTGGAAAACCTTTTCCTTGTAATGAGTAGGTTACTACTATCCTAAAAGCAAGGAGCTAAAGTTAAGATCGCTGGTTTTGGTTCCATAGTGCGTCCTATAGCAGTGGATATAAGTCATTGAAAGCGCTGCCAGTCCGTAGATCACATAAACCTCACTATGAAGTTAACAGGAAAGCGCAGTGCAATAAATCCGCACGCTGTGTTTGATGTGGCGGGAGCAGGAAGTGATGGGTATCGGACTGAGGGCGAAAGCGATAGAAACAGATCACCGCCCCAGTTCTCGACCCTACTCTAAAAATAGCCCAACTTAAGATTTAGGAGAAAATAAAATGACCGTTCAAACAGATTATGCTAATTTGCTTACTAAAACAAATGCGGTTTTAAATAGAAATGCTAATCTAAATAAAAGTCCAACGAGCATCAGTGTTCTAACTAAAGCATTAGCAACAGGTACGGATACCTTTGCAGATATGGGTGACACAACAAAATACACGAATATTGAATTCGCGGGAGGCTATTTAGATTTCAACCGTGATCCTTTGGCAGGTGATGCAGATAGCGCCCCACGCCAAACAAAAATGCATGCTATAAATTCTTGGTTACATCCAACGGCTAATCAACATAACTTAAGTCCTCAAAACACTTACAATCTTTTTTTTGGCTCTTCCGATGCAAACCAATATCATCTTCATGCTGTAGAACACCAGGCTAAGCGGGCATTAGATGTACTTAGACTAAATCATACAGGCGCAGGATTATTTAATGAGTTGTATACTAATAATGTACAAGTTAAAACAGTAGGTGGTGACATTGTATTAAATGATAATGTTACTAATTATCATCATGTTAGTAGATCACCTTTTGCTCATGAAGGTAATAATTATATAGATGAAGGGAATTGGAAAATATTCACGGCATTTGCTTTAGAGTATCAAACTGACGTTACATATTATAATGCAGCTCAACTTGAGGCTCATTTTCGCTTACCAACAACAATCAGTGATCAGAATCTAGCCAGAGGTATTGCTAAAAAGCCTGATAATACAGAGCGCGACGCGGATGAAATGGGCGCTTATCTCAGCGATGGTATGGATCAACTTCAGATCGCCGATCCTACTTATTTAACTAGGTTAGTTAATGGTATTACTCGACCATCGATCGAAGCGGTATTTGATGTTGAAAGCGTAGTTGCAAATTTAGCTGCTGCTGATTTTTTAGCTATTTTAACGGCCATGCTCCCAGCGGATTTGGCTAATTTATATGTGCACTTAGGGGGATCAGCAGCCGATCTTGATAAAAGTGCAAATGCAATAGTTGCTAACTTTAGCCAATCTGATATAGCTGACTATACCTTTAATGGATTTCAAGCAGAACTTAATACAGCTGTGCAAACCTTGGGTCTAGCCCAGCTTAGGACTTATTTGCTCAATGGTGATCCTGATGAGTTAAGAGAAGCATTAGGTGACATAATGGGAAATTATCATTATGGACTAGGTACTTATGGTCCGAGAGTAGCAGGATTACAGCAATTGCCATCAGCACTATTAGGAGAGAGTTCGATAGACTATGTTCAAGCTGCTAATGCCGCGGCCACTGAATTAGCAGACATGGCATGTAAAACTTTTAAATCAGAAGGAGCTGTTTATACACCTGTTGCTACACCTGTTTGGACACCATTTAAAAATTTGAATGTAGCAAAAGAAATAACCTATGGCCCTTGTAATTTGACTAATATAGCTAATTATCCTAACCATCCGGCACCTAATGTAGCTTTTAAAGTTAACCAGACGAAGCAGTTCAATGTATAAAAAAATATTATTTTTAATAAGCTAAAACAAAATAAGGATTTTAAGGATGAATCAATCCCACCCTACGATTATTGCACAACAGGACGTACCTTTAGCTAAATCTATAATATGGGAGTGGCAGCGATTATTTTTTATTGAGCAGGGTATCCATGCTTGGATTAAGCAAGTACCTTTTTATATAACAAATAATCCTTATATAGCTAATAGTTATGCTAATATTATCATACGTTTTATCCAGGACTATAGCCGTCGTAATCCTGCTAATCAATTAGAACCCTTTTATATTATTGAGCTTGGTGCTGGTTGTGGTCTATTTTGTTTTTACACTATAAAACGTTTACTGCAATTACAAAAACAACTTAAACTAGAACATGTCAAATTTGTCTATGTATTAACTGATTTTGTAGATTACAACATTAATTTTTTGCAACAACATGTACAACTGCAAGCTTATTTTGAGCAAGGAATTTTAGATATAGCAAAATTTGATATTGAACAAGATGATCAACTTGTGTTGCTTAACAGTAACTTAACTTTAAATAGAACTGACAATCAAAATAACTCTCATAATCCTATGATTGTAATTGCTAATTATATATTTGACTCAATCTGTCATGATATTTTTTCTATAAAAGAGGGACAATTGCAAGAAGCTTTGGTTACCTTAAATGTCAACAAACAATATTACGAATCAGCACTGAAAAATTATCAGGGTCAACCGATTGAACATATTGACACAATCTTTAATTATCGAGATACAGATACTAATTACTATGCCGACCCTAGCTTCAATACTGTTTTAGAATATTATCTTGCCCACTATCAGAATATTAACTTATCATTTCCCATAGGCGCTTTAGGCTGTCTGAAGCGTTTGCAGAAACTTACGCAAAATCACTTACTGCTACTCGTAACCGATAAAGGTATTGCCTCATCGCCGAATGAAAATATAGGTCAAGATACAAACATAGCCTTTCATGGCAGTATTTCTATGATGGTAAATTTGCATGCATTAGGTCTTTATACTCAGCTTTTAGATGGCGATTTTTATTATCAGGAAAGACAACAATCTATAAGTAGTTGTGCATTTTTACTGGGAGAGCGTTTGCAAGATTTACCAGAAACCCAACAAGCACTTAAGACATATTTTAACTATTACAGCCCGGGTAATTTATTTGAGCTTTATCATAATTCATATATTTATAACTCTCACCTTAATTTAGCTGAATTACTAACATTTTTGAATTTGAGTTGTTATGATCCAATGATTTTTAATAGATGGCTTGAGAAAATTCTGTACGCTGCCCAGAATGCAATAGAGCTATTGGTTAGCGATTTAGTTAAACTTCTACCTAAGTTTGCCGAAAATTTTTATTATTTGCCTGAACAACCTAATATTTTTTTCAATATTGGTGTTTTTTTACAGGAGTTTAAGCACTATCAAGAGGCTATTGATTACTATGAGCTCTCACTTAACTACATCTTACAAAAAGAATTAGCCTATTATAATATAGGTATTTGTAATTATTATTTGGCTGACTATCAATCGGCTATTGCTATGATGGAACGTTATATAAAGGTATTCGTTAATGATGTAGCTGCCTATAGTTGGTTGATGAAAGCCAAAGCTAAATTAGCAAATATAGCTCTCCCTATATTTTTAAGTGACCGAGATTAATTAGGTATATATATGAAAAATAGCTCTAAGAATAAATATTTACCGCTATCTCAATCTAATATTTGGCGAAAGCAAAAATTATTTTATAGGCAAAATGGAATTATGGCATGGAGCAACAATAAGATGCCTTTCTATGCAACGTCTAATCCTTATATTGCAGACAGTTATGCGCAAATTATTATTAGATTTTTCCAAGATACAATCTCTTTACCTACATATTCAGATCAGGAGCCTATCTATATACTAGAGATGGGTACAGGCACTGGGATGTTTAGCTATCACTTAATTAAAAAGTTGCTTACATTACAGCAGGATTTAAATTTAAGTCATGTTAAGTGGCAGTATATTATGAGTGATATAGTGAGTGGGAATCTAGATTTTTGGGAAACTCAACCTAATTTAAGACCTTACATTGAAGCAGGCTACATAGACTTTGCAATATATGATGCAGAAAAAAATAATAAAATTCAGCTAAAGCGATCTCAATTAATTTTGACAGATAAGACATTTAGCAATCCCTTAATTGCCATTGCTAATTATGTGTTTGATTCACTACGCCATGATTTTTGTTATATAAAAGCAGGTGAAATACAGATAGGAATGGTCAATCCTATACTAGAAATTGATAATAACATCAATAACCAGGGAATGGATATACGTGCTATTGATCCAGAATTTCACTATAGTACGGTAGCACTCCCTTTCTACAAGCAATCAGTAATAAATAATATCTTGGCAGAGTTGAGAGCTAATGTGAACAATAATCATTTTATCTTGCCTATAGGTCCGATAAATTGTTTAGAAAATTTACTACATATGGCTAAAGATCAACTATTAGTACTTATTGCAGATAAAGGATATAGTTATAGCTATGAAAACTATAAACACGCTCCAACTGATATAGTTATTCATCATGACGCGATTTCTCTAGCAGTAAATTTCCAGGCTCTTGCGCAATATACAACATTGAAAAAAGGAAGTACGTATTTAAGCAATGGCACATTCGATATTAATTGCGCTGCTTTATTATTTGGAAATAATCAACCTAAATTTAATGAAACTCGCACTGCAATTAATAGCCAATTTGAACGGTTTAATCCGGGTGGTTTAACTCGCTTACATGTTTTTCTCAATGCTTATAAGCAGTTTAGCAATCCGGGTTTAGTGTTAGCTCAACTTAATAATACATGTTGGGATACTAACGTTTTCAACGAAAATTTAATGATCCTTATGCAATTAACTAAGCATAATACACCTTATACCCTCGAAGATTTGTATGCTATTCTGCCAAAAGTTGCAAATAATTTTTATTATACTCCATGGGCACCAGATACTTTATTTAATATTGGTTTATTGCTACAAAATTTGGAAGATTACCAAGGTGCTATTGATTATTATCAACGCTCTATTTCTTATTTTGGCCGTTTAACTAGACAGTTACATAATATGGCTATTTGCCATTACAACTTAGGTCAGATAGAGCAGGCAAGACAGCTATGGTATGAAACATTGACACTCGATAGCGAACATCATGAAGCATCCGGTTGGTTAGGTTATTTAACAAGATATCATAATAATTGGAGAGCACCCAAAACCGAGGTGTCAATCAGCATTGAAAAATAGTAACTGTTCAGTTGGTTTATCTGATTATGAATATTAGCTTGTCATGGCTTGCGTCGCATCAAAATAAAAGGTAACCTCGCTTTTTTTCGGTTACCTTTAATATGAGTCAACGATCCATTTTTTTCTACTTTTAGTTACATTTAATTTGATTCAATTCGTAGCTTGACATTGGTTAGCTAATATGTTAATTTTTATGCTAAATTGTTATAGCTGAATTTTTAAAGCCCTGGTAGAGTCATCTACCGGGGCTTTTTCGTTGGTAGATACGTTATATCTTTTCAGCCATTTTGCCGTCGCGGGGCAATATTTTTTAGCGTAATTCATCTTCTAATAAGTGCATTATCAATACCCCGGCTTATTTTCAATAGTGGTCTTATTGAAAGTGCCGCCAAGGATAAACATCTTTTAAAACCCCAATTTCATGCAATATAGCCTCAATATTCCAGCGCAAGTCATGCGCCGCTGGCAAAGAGTATTAGGGTTTAAGCAAGGAGCATTTTATGAATACGCAAAGGCATGTTATTAAAAGGCAGGTACTAGAGTTGCCATTGTCTTCATCAAGCGAGCTGCAGTTGCGAGAACAACAGTTTAAACGGATCTATTATCAAACTTTACTACCGACTATAGAAAATTATTTTAATCAACTTGCGAAGTCAGATTTACACTATCAGTTAGATAGTATAGCGCTTGAAATCAAGGATTTCGATTGGGATAACCTGACGGCGCACAACTTTGTTGGCCAGTTAGAACAACAACTCGAGCTACAAGTTAAAAAACAGATCACGGCGCAAACCAAATCAATGCAATCTGCGATGATACAACCACAACCATCGAGTAGGACACCGGTTCAAATTTTACGTCACTTTTTGCAGACTGGTACCCTACCCTGGTGGGCAGAGGAATTAAGTCGCCAACAGTTTGATAGTTGGCTACAACAAATATTACGGCAAGAAGCCGCGATAATACCCCTATTGCGGCAGGCTATAGCGGAGCCTCGTGGCCGCAGACGGTGTATTTTGCAATTTTCAGATACAAGTCTGTGGCACCTGTGCCAAAAATTATTACCGTCCATCCATTTTCCACACGTGGATTCGGTACCCTTTAGTAAAAATGGCGTGAATTATCGCGAAATTGCCAGAGTGCTAGGCCTAGATGCCGCGTACTTTAGAGAGCAACACTGGGATACTTTACTTGGATTGAGTATGACAAACGAGCAACAACATTTCACACCCGTAGCGTTGATACAAAAATATTGGCATAAGTTAGCCAGGATAAATGACGGGAAATTAAAGGATTGGCGGAATAACTTAGCCAAGGCAAAGTTATTAACCGCGGAGCAGCGCAAGGCTTTAGCCGATAAATCTATGCAGTTTAACGCTGGTAATGATGAGCTTTCGCTATGGTTAGCCGAATTGGCTAAATTGCAGCAATTAACCATAGACGGGGCGGATTTTGCTGCGCGATTAACACGCTTGGAACAAAAGAAGCCCCAGGATATGAGCACGCAGCATTGGCAGGTATTAAAACAGCAGTTTAGCATGCTTAAACGCATGCTAGATGATTACCAAAATGCAGCAAAAGCCAAGCAAATTGGAAATTTAACCGCAGACCAGTTAAAGAGCGAGGCGCTAGTTTTAAGGCAAGAATGCCAACTTTACCTGCTTAACTTTGAACAAAATGTGGCCCGGCTTGAGTTGCAGCTGAATTCCATTCAACAGTTTATGGCACGTTTACAGCATATTTACAAGCTGCCGCCTCCTAGTAGCAATTTTTGCGAGGCTTTGCAACAGCTTAGTACCGATCTTAGCACGGTATTCAAACCCTATTTGGACGGTGCTATCGCCCAACGCTGTTTTGGCCTGCTAAAATACGCCAAAGTTCGTTTATTAACTCCAATTTCAGACCATGAGTTGCTGAAGTATACCCAAAAGTTTTATGGCCTTATCGATAAGGAGCTCGTTAAATTACAGCTCATGGTCGACTATGCGCGCCAAAATCTCCTGGAGGTACAACAACAATTATTGCCGTATCAGGCGTTCTATCAATCACTGCAAACTCTCTTAGTCTCCGTAGAAGATCAACAACGACCCTTAACCGATGGATTACTCATGGAACTGAAACGGGCAACGCTAGCATTGGTGGCTACCGATTTGCGCCTGCATGGGCAGAGTCTATTGGGGAAATTAGGCCAATATCAGCCTAAACGTAATAATACAGCGGCTATTAGCAGCGACATCCGGAATGCCTTATGTAAATTGATTAAGCAGGCGAGTGTGGCGCAGGGCAAATCGACTGATGCTTTTAGCGACGTGGAAGAGGTATTCGTAAGTAATGCCGGACTTGTCATACTATGGCCCTATCTTGGACGATTTTTTACAGGTATTGGCTTATTGACAGAGGGACGTTTTAAGAGTCAAGAGGCGGCCGAGCGAGCAGCCTTACTATGCCATTATCTAGTAGCGCCTAACGAACAGCCTTCGGAACCGTCGTTAGCGCTCAACAAGTTGCTGTGTGGGTTGGAATTGGCCTATCCTATATCGCTGGAAATAACCTTAACCGAGAACGAGCAGAGTGCAATTGAAGAACTACTTAGCGCTGCGGCGGGTAATTGGGCGGCATTAAAAACTACTAATCCCAATGCCTTACGGCAGTTGTTCTTGCAGCGTAATGGTTCATTGCAGATCAAAGACGGTAATTATTTAGTACGGGTAGAGCGTAAGAGTCATGATATTTTATTGGATAAGCTACCTTGGAGCATCGCTAACATCAGGTTAGCCTGGTTGGATTCGCTTATTCGAGTTGAATGGTAATTGGATATCTACCTAAATAGCGAGATAGATTTATGGATAATGAAGCGCCAAAGCAGCTCAAAATTCTAACAGAGCTAGAGGCATTGCATACCTGTTTAGAGCAATATATTGCGTCGGTTGAGAAGGGAGAACCTTTTAATCTTACCCTGCCAACCTTGGCTACGGATCAATCTACCTTGCCCTTACAGTATTTAGGTCGTGTGCTAAAGCTATCCGAGTTAGAGCACTATATTTTACTGCTCTGTTTGGGGCAAGAGCTAGACCAGCGGTTTGCGCGCGTATGCGCTAGGGCACAAGCTAGCGCCGATCTGGCGTATCCTACCCTTAGTTTAGTTATAAATTTGTTTAATAAACAAGGAGCCGTATTAAAAGCGGTGAATCAACTGCATTTTTGGCAGCTTATTAAGATAGGTAAAGAGAACGCCAGTCAATCTTATAGTTCTTTGCGATTGACGGAATGGACTTTTCACTATCTTTTAGGTCAGGGAGAGCTAGACCAATGGCTAAGAACTTTTTTACAACCACTTAAAACTAAGCAACCTAGCTTGAGTAGTGAGCAAAAGTTAGCGCAGGGTATCGTAGAACATTGGACCAATACGCAACAGATGGCTATGCCCGCCATTATTCAACTCATTAGCGACGATAAGGCGAGTCATCAGCAAATAGCGACCCTCACAGCCGAGTATTATAATACACCCATTTATCAATTTAATTTGATGAGTTTACCTAATCATCGCTATGATTTAGATAGTTATAGGCGTTTGTTAGAGCGCGAGATATTGGTGCAACAAGGTATTTACTTAATCGATTGTGATTATTTGCATACCGAACGGCCCGCTGATATCTATCACATCATCTATATGTTAGAGTGTTTGTTAAGAAGTATCCCTCAAAGTTGTATACTCAGTGTTACTCAGCCTTTGCCGCAGTTGAATGTTCCTTTGTACCCCCTCTACGTTACCAAACTCGAGTCTACAGATCGCCTAACCTTGTGGCAGCACGTGTTGTCAGAACGTAAACTACAGGTTGAACCAAATAGATTAGTGCAGTGGAGTGAGCATTTTAAATTGAGCAGACAACAGATCAATGATGTGGTTTGCAATATTAATGAGCAAGCGGAAAGTAAGCTAGAGGATAAAATTTGGCAAAGTTGCCGACAGCAAACGCGCAAACCTATTGCCGGTATGGCTAAGTGGATAGAACCCAAGGCCAAGTGGCAAGATTTAGTATTAGCTGAAAATGAGTTAGTCGTATTAGAGGATATGGTTGAACAATTTGCCCATAGGCATAGAGTTTATCAAGAATGGGGATTTGCCGCTAAGAACCAACGAAATCTAGCGATGGCGGCTCTGTTTTATGGGGCCAGTGGTACAGGCAAAACCTTGACGGCCGAGGTGCTGGCTAACCAGCTGCAGCTTGACTTATTACAAGTCGACTTAAGCAAGGCTATCAACAAATACATAGGCGAAACCGAGAAAAACCTCGACCAAATTTTCCAAGCGGCAGAGCAAAGTGGGGCGCTGCTCTTGTTTGACGAAGCGGATGCACTATTTGGTAAAAGGCTACAGGTTAACGATAGCAAAGACCGTTATGCCAATATTGCAACCAGTTATTTATTGCAGCGTATGGAAGCTTTCCAGGGCTTGGCTATTTTAACCACTAATTTCAAACAGGCGTTGGATCAGGCTTTTATGCGTCGGTTTCGATTTGTGCTTAAATTTGCATCGCCTGGTCCATACCAACGAAAGCAGTTGTGGCAACGGGTTTTCCCCAACGCCATGCCGATACAAGGATTAGACTATGACAAACTCGGTGAGCTTAGCTTAACTGGAGGACAAATCAGCCTCATCGCTTTAAACGCGGCTTTCAAGGCGGCGGCCTATGGTAGACCGGTGGACATGGCTATGCTTTTAGCTTTGGTTGACCAAGAGTTGGCTAAATCGGGTGTACCGGCTGTTGTGCTACAGCTTAATAAAGATTACGTGGCTTCGCCCGGGTAATAAGCCGTTTGTAGTCAATTCGCAATTTCTTCACTTGCTTAATTTTAAGCGACTAAATGCATGGGAAAAGCAATGGAATATTTTACTTCGTCTTTCGACCATCTCAAAGCCGAACTCGATAGGATAGGGTTGTTGATTAAAACATTGACCTGGCGTGCTCATCAACTGCAGAGTAAAGAGCAGGAGCAGGGTAATTCGGGACAAGCCATTAAAAATTTGCTTGACCAAACCTTAGGGCTGCCATTATGGGCTATTGATAAAGAGGTTGCACTACTCAATACCCTGGCCGACTTAAGACAGCAATTGGATAAACGCGTTGCCGCAAGTATCGCGCAGGGCATTACACTTCGTTTAGCGGAGCTTAAAGCGCTTTTTAACTTAACGTCTATGGAGATGGACATAGTCTTAATTTGCCTAGCTTGTGAACTAGACCTTACGCAACAAAAATTATTAAGCTATTTGCAAGGTAATATTACCGGTAATTATCCTAGCATCGATGTGTTGCTTAATTTACTCAGTGATAACCTTGAGCAAAAGATCCGGTTGCGCGCTCTGCTGCAAGAAAACGCTGTACTATGTAAGCAGCTGTTACTTGAGGTTGGCCGCGAGCATGGCACAGACCTTTCGTTATTGCGGCCGGTCCGTTTAAATGAAAGATTGCTTAATTATTTATTGGAACACGATATCTGTGATAAACACCTGGCCGAGATCGCGGTGTACAGTATGCCGCAGCGTAGTTTAGACGAATTGATCTTGCCGCCTGGTTTGAGAGAACGGGTATTGCAGTTTGCCACGCATGAGAAGAATTTTTGTCTATACTTGCAAGGCGGTCCGGGTACCGGTAAGCGTTCTCTTGCCGAAGCCATTTGTCAAAAATGGCAAAGACCCATGCTGGCGGTTGACATGGCACGTTTGCTTGCAGCCCAGAACTTAAGCTTTGCCAAAAGTTTGCAGCTAACCCTGCGTGAAGCCAATTTCCGCCAGGCCATGGTTTATTATTATCACTTTGATAGTTTATTTGCCGAAGAAAACGCATGGCAACTTAGACAAGCGACGGAGCAATTAAATGAGCATCCAGGTTCGGTATTGTTAGCCGGCCAGAATACGCTCTTGCCAAGCTTACAGTATACACAAAAACCACTGCTTGAGATAAAGCTGGCTAAGCCAAGTGCGGATGAACGGTTGCAGTTATGGCGTCAGGCTTGGCAACGGCTTGATTTTAACGCCTCTGGACTGGATATTGATGCGGTTGCTAACCGTTTTCACTTGGTACCCTCCCAGATCCAAGCAGCGGCCTACAGCCTTTACCAACAGCAGATGCTACAGCAAGAGTCGGTGAGTAATAAACAGCTTTATAGGGTTTGCCAACAGCAGACTACACATCAGATGAGTACCTTGGCTAGGCATATCCAACCTACCTATAGTTTAAAGGATATAGTATTACCCGCAGCGTGTGTTACTCAGCTTAAAGACATGATCAGCTATGTTAAAAACCATCATGTGGTTTATGAAAAACTGGGGTTTGGGAAAAAGTTAGCGATGGGTAAGGGGCTTAACGCCCTTTTTGCCGGCCCGCCGGGTACCGGTAAAACCATGGCTGCCGAGATTATTGCCGATGCCTTGGATTTGGAGCTTTACAAGATAGATCTATCGAGCATCATCAGCAAGTATATTGGAGATACCGAGAAAAACTTAAGTCGCATATTTGACGAGGCCGAGACCAGTAATGCCATTTTGTTTTTCGATGAAGCCGATGCCTTATTTAGTAAGCGCAGTGAGGTGAAAGACTCACACGATAAACACGCTAATGTCGAAACCAGTTATTTATTGCAACGCATAGAGGCCTATCAAGGCATCGTTATTCTGGCAACCAACTTTAAACGTAATTTAGATGAAGCCTTTGTGCGTCGTTTACACTTTTTGATTGACTTTCCTTTTCCCGACTCGCAGGAGAGGGCGGAAATTTGGCGGCATATTTGGCCGGCTAGGGTTAAATTGAGCAGTAAGGTTGACCTTAATAAATTGGCCGAGCACTTGGAAATAGCCGGTGGTAATATTCGCAACGTGGCGTTACAAGCCACTTTTAAGGCTATTGACGTCAATAGTCCCTTATTAAATGAACTGGAAATCGATATTCCACATATTCTCTATGCAGCGGAACGAGAATTGAGAAAGATCGGCAAAATTGTTAATGAAGAAGAGCTTAGCGCAAAACTATTGAACTAAACCAGAGTTTATTCCTTAACTCTAATGGCCAAGCTTGTAATTCTATTCTATCTAACTTTCTTAGTCATATTCAAGGAGCCATTATGATTGACGATATTGATCGCACTATTAATGCATTGTTAGCACGCGATCTTCCGGCTGATCTCGTATCGCAAGTTAAAATAAGTTTTGCGGCACCGGATAGCCATTTTCCACCGCAGTCAGTGACGCTGCCTGCTATTGATATATTTCTCTATGATATCCGAGAGAATCTAGAGGTGCGCAGTAGCGAGCGTATGCTAAGTCGACAAACCAGCAATACCCAGACCAGCTTACAAAAGTTGCCGGTACACGTATCTTACTCGTATTTGATCACGGCTTGGAGCGGTAGTACTAGCAGTCCAGACCAAGATGAACATCGCTTGTTAGGAGCGGTATTGCAGGTATTACTACGTTACCGCACTTTACCTAGCGAAATTTTGCAGGGTAAGCTGGCTAACCTTACTCCCTTGCCTAAGGCGGATATTATTCAGAGTGACGCTTTACAAGGGCGGGGTGATTATTGGCAGTCTTTAGGTGGAAGACCTAAAGCCTTTATCAACTATATGCTTACCGTACCCATGTACGCATTTCAACCTATTACCAATGTACCTTTGGTTACCGATGTGCAGGCGGGGTTACAAAATACTTTTGGTTCAAACAGCGAAGCTACTCGCCATCAGGTGGCGATAGCCGGCAGTGTATACAATGCTAAAACCAATAGCATGGTGTCGGGCGCCTCGGTAAATATTAGCAGTACTTTAAACAACTTCATAAACTATAGCGCCGCAGCGCCCGACGGTTACTTTCATTTCGTTGGTTTGCAGCCTGGCGCTTACACGTTAATGGTCAATATACCAAATTATAACGTACTACAACAGTCCGTGGTAGTAACGGCCGATGCTCAGGGTAATATCGATATGAAACAAGTGAACCTCAGTTTGACACCACTTTAGGCGGTTTTTGCATTCCATTTAGTTAACGGGAGAATTGAGAGGAGTCTGGTAATGGCGGAATTTGAACGAGCAATACCAAGTATTTTGCAACATGAAGGCGGGTACGTAAACGATGCAGTCGATCCCGGTGGTGCAACCAATTACGGTATTTCACTGCGTTACCTTAAAGGTTTAGGGAATGAAATAGGTGACTTAAATAAGGACGGGGTAATCGATGGTTCAGACATCAAAACCATGACCCAACAAGAAGCCATGGCCATTTATCGTAGAGATTGGTGGGATCAATATAAGTATGGACTGATAACCGATCAACGCGTGGCTACTAAAGTGTTTGATATGGCCGTCAATATGGGAGGTGGACAAGCACATAAGTTACTACAACGGGCCTGTAATCAGGTTTGTAAGCAGGCGCTGCTAAGTGTGGATGGTGTGCTAGGTATAAAAACATTAACTCAAGTCAATCGATTACCGTCAGACATCTTGCTGGTGGCTTTACGGGAACAGATGGCGAATTTTTATCGAGGCTTAGTTCAACAAAAGCCGGCGTTGGCCAAATTTTTGCGAGGTTGGCTTAACCGGGCCGCTGCTTAAAAAAATATTATGCAATCGTTTCTATGAGCTTGGCTACTTTGCTTTACGTAGTTGCGTCCATAGGTTTTTTTGCTTCACTGTGGGGTAAACTTTTATGTTAGAAAAAATTAAACAAGGGTTATCACCCATGGATACGGCGGCTGGTACCGCTTTGAAACAGTTATTGTGCGGCAATGAACAAGTCAGTGATGAACAGTTGGCTGTAACCCGTAACAAAGACGAACTGCAGGCGGAAATGGCGCAAACCGAGCAAATCAATAAAACCATGCGGGTAGAATACAATGCCGGTGAGCGTTATAAAAGTTACTGGCGGCCTACTTTCGGTTATGCGATAGCTATCACCTAGGTACTACAAACCATAGATATGGCCATAGGTGTGTTGTACGCCAGTATATACCATAGCCAGCTCGCTAGTAACGCAGTGGTTGATAGCCTTGAGCGTACTTGGGGTTAATATCAGTGCGCGTAGTAGAGATAAGTCCTAAGCCCTGGGTAATGCCAAAACGAGTTTGCTACAATAGTAGCCAATAGGATAGGAGCGAAATGATGAAAGATAGGAAAAAAGAAAGGCTTAAATTGCTGAGTTTGATCGTTCCCATTACTGCCTTAGTTGGTTTAAGCGGTAAACTGATCACCGTGCTTAATGGTTATCAAGATGAAATCCTGGAGCACGAACAGGCGATCAAGCAATTGTATGTCAAATTTGATGAGGCCAAGCATTATAAGCAGCTTGTGATTGCCCAACAAGACAAAAAAATAGAACGATTACAAGATAGCTTGACCCACAGAATGAGTCGTATTGAAGATAACCTTATTAACCTCATGTTTAGGTTGGATTTTAAGCCTTATCCGGATCGAAAACTTTGATTGCCATTGATAACAAGATATAGCCTGGGTCGATTGAGGCTAAGGCTTTAATAGTACTTTATTGTTTAATTGAGAGGAGTTCGCTTTATGTGGGATAAGGTAGCGGCAGCGGTAAAACCATTTGCTCCGGCAATCGCAACGGCTTTGACCGGCAACGTTCCGGGAGCCGTAGCGGGTGTTGCAATTGCACTTAAAAATACGCTTTTTAGCAAGACCGACGTTAGCGACGATGAGTTGCTGACTACCGTACAAAATATAACGGCCGAGCAGCGTTTAGCCATTATTCAGGCCGACGCTGAGATAGCGCGTATTGAAGGTGAACAAGAAAAGGTACGATTGGCTGACGTTGCCAATGCCAGGAGTACGTCGGTAGAACTGGCTAAACTGGGGCAAAATGACTATGGTTCGTGGATCATTGCCGGCGTCATATTGCTCGGTTTTTTCGGTATTGCCGCCTATACCATGCACTTGTTCGCCACGCACGACGTGAATCCCGAGGAAGCCGCCGTACTGAGTTTCATGCTAGGTGGTCTTATGACCGAGGTTCAACGGATCAATATCTATAAATTTGGCGGCTCAATTATCAATAAAACGGCGAATTTACTTAAAAACGATAGATAAAAAGTTTCGCCTTTCTCGTTAGAAAATATGCTTATTAAAAGTAAGGCCTTTAGTTTACCGGGACGCAAAGCGTTGCTAACAAGTGATATAGAGTACGAGGTAGTTTTAGTCGAGGCGAGTGGAAGTCCTATCCAACGGCCGAAAAAAACCAGCGGCGCTACTACTCAGAGAAAAAGATCGGTTGTTTAAAGCATCGTATGAATTGGCTATCTAGGGTTCTAATAAACCCAATTGATTCACCATTAGCTCATAACAAGTTTTAGGAGTACAGCATAATGGATTTATCGAAAGATGAAGTTATCTTACAGCAGGATATGCCGCTTAGTAAAAGCTGGCTGTGGGATATGCAGCATGAGTTTTTTGAGCGAGAAGGAATAAATGCCTGGGTGAATCAAGTACCTTTTTATATTACCAGCAATCCTTATATAGCAAATAGCTATGCAAATATTATTATTCGTTTTATGCAAGATAGGGTTAAACGTGGCTCTTATAATCCGTTGGAACCTTTTTATATTATTGAGTTAGGAGCCGGTTCAGGAAAGTTTAGCTTTTATATTATAAAGAGATTAATGGAGCTGCGTCATCAGCTTGGTATGGAAACCATATCTTTTGTCTATGTGATGACTGACTTTACTAGCAAAAATATTCAGTATTGGAAAGACCATCCGGCATTACAGCCTTATATTCAGCAGAAAATTTTAGATTTTGCTCAGTACAATGCAACAAAAATGCAACCCATTCAATTAATAAATTCAGGCATTAAGCTTGGGCATATGGGTGGACAAACAACGTTAAATCCTATCATAGCTATAGCAAACTATGTTTTTGATACAGTTCCACATGATGTTTTTCAGATAAAAGACGACCAGCTTGCTGAGGGAATAGTAGCGTTAAGCACATTAAAGCAGCATATCCAGGAAGGGAAACCTATTGCGCCGGGATACATTAGAACGCGTTTTGCTTATCAGCCTATAAGTTCAGATTATTATCAGCAGCCTGATATCGATGCTGTACTTAATTACTACAAGCGTTCCTATGATGATATCAACCTGCTGTTTCCTATAGGTAGCTTGCATTGTTTGCAAAATTTGCGGCAATTAAGCCAAAATGAGTTATTAGTGCTTGCCACCGATAAAGGATTTACTAATTACCTTAACGAATACAATCTAGATGATCCTTATATTGCCCATCACGGCAGTTTTTCATTGCTAGTTAATTTCCACGCCTTAGGACAATATTTTAAGTATTGGGGCGGTGATTGTTATTACCAAATGATCCAACAGAACATTGCTAGTTGCGCTTTCATTATGGGCAATAAATTTAAAGAATTGCCGGAAACCTCTCAAGCATTAACAGCATATTTTGATCATTTTGGTCCAGGAAATTTATTTAATATTTACGCGGATAGTAAACTAAAGCATAAGAGAAGCTTACAGGCTTTACTAGGTTATTTAAATACCAGCTTATGGGATCCAGAAGTCTTTGAACAACTAGCGCCTCTTATTGCTGAGCAAATGAGTCAGAGCTACCCCAGGGAGCAGTCTGATCTCATTGCGATTTTACCGCATATCGCTGCAAATTATTATTATATACCAAAAGGCTGCAATACTTTGTTCAGCATTGGCTTACTATTACAAAATATAGGTAAATATGAAGCGGCTATTAGCTATTACAAACAAGCATTATTGTATCCTGATTCTAATGAGCACTTTACCACTTATTATAATATAGGGATATGCTCCCATGCGCTTAACAAGTATCAAGACGCCATTACCATGTTTAGTTATGCGGTAAAACTAGCGCCTGATGATATTTTGGCACAAGGCTGGCTATTAAAAACTCGATCGCAGTATTCTGCTAATCTCTGAATTATTTTTAATTAGCAAAACGGTGGATTTATTTCTAATAACATAGAGTTTGTTATCAGAGATACTCTACTCTAAGAATATATATTTATATTTTTAATCAGAGTTACTGATTTATGAGCACACTGTGATTTTAAGGGAGATTTAAAATTTTGGACATGCAAAATTTCGCATTAGAACAATTAGTTCCATTTTCTCAATGTGAGTTATGGGATAAACAGCGTGATTTTTATAAAAGTGAAAATATTAACGCCTGGAATAATAAGATACCTTTTTATGCAAGCTCTAACCCTTATATTGCCAATGCGTATGCTCATACGATAGTGCGTTATACTCAAGATTTAATACGAACTAAGCAGTGTAACCTTAAAAAGCCTATATACATTCTAGAAATGGGCGCAGGAGCCGGATTATTTAGCTTTTATATATTAAAAGCGTTACGCAAGTTACAGCAGCAATTAGCACTGACGAAAATTAAGTTTAAGTATATTATGGCGGATCTTACCTTGGCTAACATCGAGTTTTGGGAGCGCCATCCTAATCTACAACCCTATTTGCAAGAAGGATTGTTAGATTTTGCTTATTATGATTCGGAAGAAAAACAACCCATCTATTTAAAACACGCGGCAATCCCTTTAACTAAACTTAAAAATCCGCTGGTTGTTATTGCAAACTATGTATTTGATTCTCTTAAACATGATTTTTTCAGAATAAAAGACGAACGGTTACAAATTGGCATGATCAACCGCTCGACTAAACTAAGCGATGCAGCAAATATTACTTCCAATCAATCGATTGCCATTACAGATATCGATCCTGGTTTTACTTTTAAAGATATAAGCTTGCCTTACTATGACAATACATTAATTGATGATCTCTTAGAAACTTATCGAATAAGCCAGGCTAATACTAGTTTTACTTTTCCTATTGGCGCGCTTACTTGCCTGGAGCAATTAAGAGAAATCAATAAAAATATACTCTTGCTGGCCAGCGATAAAGGCTATGTCGCTCCAATTGCTGGTTATTTACCCGAGCTCGTCGTACATGACAGCGCATTTTCTATGATGGTTAATTTTACAGCAATAGCCGATTATGCTAAAAGGCATCAAGGCGATTGTTATAATCAAACTTTACCTCAGAGTATTAACACGGGGTTATTTGTTTTTAACAACTCGCTTACCAATTTGTATGAATTGCAGCAGGCCGCCATTACCTATTTGGATTTATTTTCACCGGGTAGCTTACTGGAGTTCTCCATGCAACTTGATAGACTTCAGCAGACGTGTTCTATTCATGCCTTGATGACCTACTTAGCTTTTATTTGCTGGGACAATTATACTTTTGATAGGTGTTTACCGAGTATTTTAATACAGCTGAAAGCTTGCAAACCAGAAACTATAAGCAATATCCTTGTGTATTTAGAACAGATAGCCGCTAATTTTTATTATATGCCTAAAACACATGATACCTTGTCAAACATAGGTACTTTGTTATATGAATTGCAACAATACGAGCGGGCGTTGAGCTATTTTAAGCAGTCGCTACAGTACTTTGGTGAGACTGACCAAAGGCTTTATAACATTGCCCTATGTCATTACTTCCTTGAGCAGTATGAGGAAGCAGAAACTTTATTCACAGCAGCCATTAAGCTAAATGCAGATAATATAAAGGCCTTTGGCTGGTTAGGTCATATACAAAAACGCAAGCTACCGTCATAAAACATAAACAGCAACCATTGCAATTGATTTTACTAGACAAGCAACTTTATAAATTAGATGTACAATAGGGAACAATATTATGCCAAATCCAAAAGGTAATTTTGATAGTTATGACGGACTAGCTAAACATACGCATAATCCTAATAAATTATATGCGCCTACTATAGCGCCTTCACAGTCTGAAGTTCATGCAATACAAAAAACCGATCTTTCATCTGAACCTGCCGATCCGCCAGGCTGGGAGGCAATGCAAAGAAATGCTAATCCAATTAATCTACAAGGTAACTATAAACTTTATTTTGATTTGTCTGAAAGTAGCATCGACAATCACACCCTGACTCGGATGCATAGCATCAACTCTTGGTTAGGTTACAATACTAACCGTTCAGACAATATGTTTCTGGGTAGGGCAAGCTACAATGACCAGCATAGTGACGCCATAGAGCAGGGTAATAAAATTTATTTGGATCAGAGGGGATTTGGGAAATATAGCGCAGGTAAAGGGCTGAATGAAAGTTTAACCAGCACGGAAATGATATATAAAGACGGCATGGGTGATTATTGGTTGTACGCAAAAACCAATGCCCATGCTTTTCCGGATGAATTTTTAGAAAAAACTCCTCGTACGCTTTTTGGCCCGCCAGGGGGAGCTGTAATCGCTCCCGCTGCATTTGCCTTAGATGATGTAATGGGTGGGCAGCTCGAAACGAGGATGGATAATCAACTGGATGCACTACAGCAAGAACTTAACTTAGCTGATACTAGTCTAAAAAGTTTTCAAACCAAAGCCTTGGAATTGCAATTACAACTGCAACCCGTTATCAGCAATTTAGTTAAAGCGATACCCAATAGTGCTGATCCGCAAGTTCAAGCCCTGCATAATTTAAAAACCAGTTTAACTAACTCATCTAAAAAACAGGTTGAACTCGAGGCGGTACGGCAGCACTTCTTAAATGATTTAGCAACAAATTATGTTGGAGTTATTGCTACTGATTTAGATGATCAGCCATTACAGCAACAATTGATAAATCAGTTAAAAGCAGATATACCCTTAGCATTTAATGCTAATTGGGGAGCCATTCAAACAGGATTTGATGCAGGTGCGACAACGAACGCATTAGATCAGTCACTAGCTCTGCACAATTTAACTGATACGATTGACCCTAATACCGCTATTGATATTAATACTATGTTAACTAAACCTAGTATAACATTAGGAGATAGAATAAATGTTGCTAATAACGTGCCAGGTGCATTGCCTAGCAGATTAGCTCCTCTTCCAAATATGCTGGACGTGCTGCGGCAGAATCATAATCATATGGCCGGTCAACCTACTCAAGCAGCAGCCGGTGTTTTAACCGGTCAGAACTTTGATACTGCACTTAATCCGCTTCCTGGTGGCTATGTTACTGATGTTGAGGATCATACAAAATCAGGCTTATATAAATATCATTATAATGATATTTATGATCATATAACCCATAATCCTTATCTTGCTTATCAGGATATTACTATTAGCTATAAAGATCAGTATGATAAATACTATAATATGTTTTATAATAATGTGCCACCTGATGCTAATCATGTTAATAATAGTATGCAATTTGCTTATGACAATGGTAGAGATGCTGCTAGTAAGGATTATGCTAATGATAGTGCAAATGCTGAATATGCAGCTTCCGCTCAAAAAGCTCTTGCTCAGGCTAAACCAGGTGCAGTAGAACAGATTGGCTTAGATAAGGCCACTACGGATTTACCAACGTTTACAGCGTCTATTAGCCCTATGCTATCAACCATACTTAGACAGGGAAATAGTGCCGATGGCGGTAATGACTCCTACGTTTATAAGAATGCCCTAAATATCGTTTCAACTGGGCTTGGTAGAGCAGCAGATACAGGGCAAGGCAGTACTAGTTTTAAAGCAGTGGCTAAGAACATTGTTGCGCCACAGCTTCAAACAGCCATTTCTGCAGACTTACCTCGATTAACGAAAATATTTAACCAGCAAAAGCTTGTAGAAGATGCTATTGCTGTTCATGAAAGAGTGGGTGAGCTAAAGCATCATCAGAATAATGGTACGATTGCAACGTTAAATTATCATAAATCTAAAATAAATGAGCCCGTATTTAACAGGACATTTGTGTTAGATTATGATATGAACGTGACTTATGGGATGCCGGATCATTCAGGTGCTTTTAAACATGAAGTCAATACTGAATTTAATAATTTGACAGGCAATAATATTCCTGGAACTTCCAACTACCAAAATGAGATAGACGATGCGTTCAGTGCTTTTAGAGATATGTATGCCACTAGAATCAAAGCCAGATCTGAGCTTTGGAAACCCAATTTAGCAACCATTAATATTGGCGAAGCTAGACCTGCACGAAGTATTGATTGGCAAATGGAAGAGGGTGATAGGCCGGAAATAGATGCACCTACTCATAAAGTCAACATGCAAATCAAGCAAGGTAATACGGTAAAAAAATTATGGCCTAACATAGAATTATTTTTATAACAATTAATTGTTGAATAGCGATTGGTAGTATAGATGGTTTTTTGCTTGAGGAGAATGGCCTGTAGAGCTCTCCTCGGCCTCATTAACCTACCTGTTGCAATTTCAGTTGGACCAGCCGCTTGTAGATTTACGGCCTCATTTCTGAAAAAACTTCGGAAGGTTTAGGAGCATAAGACTCGGAGAATAGGTTGCGACTTTGTTCTGATAATAGACTTAAAAGTTCATTTGCAGTGGCTTCTTTACTTACCCCAAAGTTATTATTAAATAATGAACCGTGGCAAAAATTCTTTGCGGTAATAGCCGCTAGACGTTCATGCTCGGGATACAAAGCGACTATCATTTTGACTAAGCTTAAATTGCCTGAATAGGCGGCGCAGCCTAGTAAATTCATTCCAGAGCATTCTTCCAGTTTTATTAATGTTTGCTGTTCCTGCTCAGGATAAAGAGCCAATAGCATTTTTACTGACGCTATATCACCGGCATAGGCGGCACCATGTAACATATTAGCACCACTGCCATTTGGCTGTTTTACAATTGTAGGATATTCGTGTTGAGGATAAAAAGCTAATAGGAACTTAATCGAAACTGATTTGCCTGCGTAAGCAGCCTGATGTAATACGGTGCCATGGTGATTATCCTGTTTATTAATGGCTATTAAGCGTTCTTGCTCAGGATAAAGATTTAATAAATAATCCAACATTTCGACATCAGCAAAGAGAGCGGCATGGTGCAATACCGTGCTAGCATAGTAATCTTGGGCTCTTAATGCGCTCAGCCGTTCTTCGTATGGATAAAGGGCAAGCAAGGTTTTTAATAGCGCTATATTACCTGAGCGGGCGGCCATATGCAAAACGGTGCGAAGATTAGCGTCTTTTTGGTTTAGAGCAAACAAACGCCAGTCCTCTGGATATAAATTTAAAAGTAGCGCCATTAACTCACTATTACCTTGTTCTGCAATCACATGGAGTATAGTATCAGGCCCGTCATTGGCTTGATATAACACGTGAAAACGTTGTTGTTCAGGGTAAAAGTCTAAAATGGTTTTTACCATTTGCGGATTTCGTGAGCTGGCAGCTCCATATAGCACTGTTTTACGTCTTTCGCTATATTCTTCATCTTCATCGAACTCGCCAAGTGCCGCCATACGTTGTGATTCTGGATATAAATTTAGGATGAATTTCAATAGATCGACATTACCCGAGTAAGCGGCCGCGTATAATAACGCATTGACATTATTGCGCTTTTCTTGAATTGCCGACAAGTGTTCTGCTTGAGGATAGATATTCAGTATGGTTTTTACCAACGCTATATTACCCGAGTAAGCCGCTGCATTTAATACGGTATCACCGTTTGTATCTTTTTCTTTGATTACGGTCACATGCTCTCTTTGGGGATAAAGGGACAATATGCATAGGAAAGATTTTAAATTGCCTAAGTTAGCTGCCGTATGTAATAAACTAATACCCTTTGTCTTAGAGTCTGCAAGTATTGTTAAGCGTTCCTGTATGGGAATAGCCCTTAGCATTTTTGCTAACATAACTTCGTGGTCGCCTATTACTGCATCAGTTAAACCTGCTTTAGCTGAGTTGATGGCAAGGTGATTTGGCCTATCAAGCCATAGTTTTAACCGCTGATTGCGTATCACGCTTCGATAAAACAGTTTCATGGCGGTTAAGCGTTGCTGATTTGCTAATGCTTTATCGCTAGAAACAGTATTTTCCGGCCATTCTTGTAGGCAAGTTAATTCATTTTCTATTAATATACGCAAGCTTTCATCATCTATGCGCATACACTTAGCGGTCTGATCAAGCGCTGCTAGACTTTTGGCATCTAAGTAACCACTGCTTTGCAGTATTCCCTGTTTACGAGGGGAAAATAACAGCAAATTCTTATGATAGGTGGATAACATAACTCCAACGCGCTTATTTAAAAACCAAATATATATTATGGTAAAATCCAAAAGTGCTGTCAATACAGTAGGATAACCCCGTTAAGAACAAATGAACTGTCCTAAATAGTAGCAAATAAATTGTCCGGAATTTAGAGTCCATCTAATCGGCTTCTTCTGTGCAAATGATTCTAGCCAAAGAGATAGATGAGAAAGCTGACTTAAACGGCAGAATGACACTGAGCTAATCAGATTATGCTTAAAGAATTGCGGCAGTTAACATATGCTGCGTAAGGTGAGCTTTTCAGCAGTGGGATGCTATTACCTTACAGGCGTATTGTGCCTAAAAATTGAGCGCTTATCTTTATTAAAATAAATATTACCTTATCGGATTTAAGTTGACGGTGCCTATTATGGTAGCTTGTCAGGCCATAGCATAGCACCATGAAAAACTCTTAATATTTCAACTACATTACCCCTTACCTGATACGGGATAATAAAGGGTGTGCCTGTAATCACCAGTTCTCTTGTTTGAGGTACACGACCCGGCCGCCCTAAACCTGGTTGCTCTGCTAATAAGCTCACCGCCTCTATAATCCGTTCAGCAATGCTTTGGGCTGCATAGGGATTATTCTCTGCAATATAATGGCGTAACTGATGTAAATCCTGAGCAGCATCATCCAGCCACTTAATGATCATTTAGGTGGTTCCTGCTCATTTGAAGTTCCCCAACTCGCTAGCCAGTTTGTTATATCTTCATGACTATAAAAGGTAGCTTTTCCACTATTGGTTTTAGCAACAGCTTCTTTAATAGCTTTAATTTGCCATACTTGATTTGCCAAATAATTTTCAATAGCTTCAGCCGCTAGAAATGACTTGGTACGATCTGTTGCCGTTGCTAATTCTGTCAATTGCTCCATTGTTTCTTCAGGTATGCGTATGCTTAACGGAACGGTAGAGTGTGAATGTGTTCTAGCCATTTTAAAACCCTTACATTGTATTCTTTGTATACAAGTATATACGAAAAGATAGCTTTAGCAAATTAAGGCGCTTACCAGATGAGGATTGCTAGCTTGATCACCTTGGCATAAACTCCGGCAGATTATGAAAAAAGGTATTACCAATAACAAGATGTTTCTCTTTAAGCCGTCTATAAAACCGTTGCAAAATCAATCATTTGCTGTTCGCTGATAGCGGCCGAGGAAAAATAAGTTACGTACTTGGCCAAAGACGGCTAAAAAACGCTAAGCCTGTTGCGGCGACTTGAACTTGCGCATCTGCTTTTCACGTTGCCTGGTCGGTTGATGTGAATTCTCAGCACGGTTATTTAAGCCTTTATGGGTTCGATGTTCCACCGCTGTTAAACAGACTTTTTTCGCTTTGCGATAGCTGGCTAGCTTATCTATTATTATCACCCGGGGCCAAATTTAACCGCTCAAGAACGGATACTTTCATAGCTTACGCTAATGCCTCGTTGCAGTAACAGCTCAGAAACCTCTCATAAACTTAAGGTAAAGCAGTAATACAGCCAGATAGCATGACTAATAATGGCATCCAGATAACGATGATGTTTATAAGTTGGATACAGCATACTAAATCCATCAGGTTCAATAACCGCTAGTTATTCCATTTTGGATTGTACATACCAGTTAACTTGCCGGTGCCGGGAAACGAACCAGGTACTTTTCAAGCCTTGATAGGCTAATAAATAACCTATTATTCAAGCATGTCGAATAAGATGCAGATAACGAATGGTGGTTTTTAAATCATCATGGCCAAAGTTTTGCTGAATAAAGGTAATGGGTACATTGTTATTGAGCAAGAGACTTGCGGCGGTGTGTCTTAGTGTATGGCCGCCCCTGCGCTCTGTGTTGACCTCGGCTTGTGTTAAGTAATGTGAGATTTGCTGATAGACTAAGCGGGTGGTCATGGGTTTACCTCGGTTCGTGATAAAAAGGTAAGGCGAGATGGTTTTTAATTTATTGAGTTGGGTTTCACGTTTTAATTGGTAAGCAGGATAGGTTGTTTCACACAATGACGTACTATGAAATTTCACCAGACGTTCTTTATTGCCTTTGCCTAAAACAATAAAATACTTTTGCTCAAAATGAAACTGCTCGACTTTGAGCCGTGTGATTTCTTCCGTACGAATACCGGTGGCTAAAATGAGGGTGATTAAGAAGGCGTCTCGGACTTGGTTAAAGTTCTCACCCGGCATAATACAATCACTCAGGCGGTCAAGCTCGGCGAGGGATAAAACCGAAGGTAGTCGAACAGGCTTTCTGCCGCCTCGTCCACCAAACTGCTTGCGCTCTTTTTCAGTAGCTTGATAATCCAACAGGGGATTATCTTGAGTGTAAGCATTATCCATTGCCCAGGCAAAGAAAAGATTTAACGCCGCGGTACGAATGTTCATAGAATTGATAGCATATTTACTACCATCGGCTTTAAACTTAATAAAGCTGCGTAAAATAGCGCTATTCACTTCCCGTAGACTGATAATTTCCTGCTGTTGGCATTGTTGTAAGAATTGTCCAACCGTACGGACATACGCATCTAACGAGCGAGGCGAGTAGGGGTAGTCAAAATCATTGGCCATGAGCCATTGCTTAAAATGCTCAAAGAGTGCTTGATGTGTGCCTAATTGCGTAGGAGCATAGTCTTTCATAATTAGCCATTTGCAATAAAAACACTGATTATACCGCTAATGATAGCTTAGCGGTATAATTGAGAAACAAATTTTTTATTCTCTTTAATAATGCCAATAACTTGTAGCGCTATATTGACATATATCATTTTGGCACTAGCATACCGATAAGAGATTTTTAGCATCTAATTGGACACATATTGAATAAATGAGTATAGTTATTCGTAATTCGCGATTCGCGAATAAATATACTATAGAGAAGCTTATATGCTGAAATCCCAAGATATTGTCATTGCTTTAAAACTATTTGCCATCAACCATAATAAATGGACGCAGAATCAACTTGCCACCTGGCTCTGCATTAGCATAGCTGAAGTGAATGCCGGTATTAAACGGTTGCTAAAATCTGGACTCTTAACATCTATCTATTTGCCAGAGGAGCCTGTAAAAGCGGCCAAACCTATGGTAAATAAAGTGGCGCTGCAAGAATTTTTATTGCATGGGATAAAATATGTTTTCCCTGCTGAGCTAGGTGAAATTACGCGCGGAATACCGACAAGTTATGCAGCGGCGATATTTCATCCTCATATTAATCAAGGACAGGATATGCCACCTGTTTGGCCCTATGAAGAAGGTAAACTGCGGGGACAGAGTTTTCTGCCCTTATATCCTTCCGTACCTAAATCGCTTACGCTTTATCCTGATGACTCTTTTTACCATTTTTTAGTCTGTGTTGACGCAATGCGCTCAAGCACGAGCCGTGCGCGCGAACGTAAATTGGCTGAAGAAATTTTAACCGGTTATTTAAACGCCTATGAATTCAAGTGAAACCAACCGGCTTATTGTAAGTCTTATAGCAAGTCATCTGGGTGATTTATGCCAAGAAGTCGTGTTTGTGGGTGGTTGTGCGGCCAGCCTTCTTATCACGGATGAAGCGGCTCCCGAAGTACGCAGCACGACTGACGTTGATTGTATAGTCGATGTGATTTCTAAGCAGGATTATTATAAGTTAGAAAATAGATTGCGAGATAAAGGATTTTCACCCAGCAAAAATGTCATTTGCCGTTGGGAAATTGAAGGTGTTAAAGTGGATGTAATGCCGACAGACAGTAGTATCTTAGGCTTTAGTAATCGCTGGTATAAAGCGGCTATTTTGCATGCTAATGAATTTAAGCTAACGCAGGACTTGACCATTCAATTAGTCGGTGCGCCTTATTTTCTGGCAACTAAATATGAAGCATTTCTACACCGTGGCAAAGAAGATTATTATGCTAGTCACGATTTGGAAGATATTGTAGCGGTAACTGATGGTAGAGTAAATTACCATGCTAACTTATACATCTAATAGCTACTTAGCGGTATAATTTAACACCTGCTGTTAACTATTATTCTTTAGCGTCATTAAGTTGTGCTTCAATCACTTCAATAGTAGGCAAAGTTGTGCTTAATTCTTTAGGTAAGGCCTTTGCAAGCGCATATTCTGATACGCCAATGGGTGCATTGGTATTTTTTAAGGCGTATTCTGCAATAATTTTGCTGCGAGATTCACAAAGCAAAATACCAATCGTGGGATTATCATCTTGATGCCTGAGTTGACTAACAGCGGCAGCCAGATAAAAGCTTAATTGCCCCACATCAGCAGGCTTAAATTTCTTCGCTTTAATTTCACAGACGATGAAACAGCGTAGCTTTAAATGATAGAATAAAATATCGATAAAAAATACTTCGCCATCCACTTCAATGGGGACTTGCGTTCCTACAAACGCAAAACCAGTGCCGAGCTCTAATAAGAAATCACGAATATGAATAGTTAATGCACGTTCAATATCACGCTCCTGCGCCTCTTTGCCAAGCGTTAAAAAATCAAAGTTGTAGGGATTTTTTAGCATTTCATGCGCTAAATCAGACTGTGGCGAAGGTAGCTGCTCACGATAATTAGAAACCTTATGCGCTTCTAAACCTTGTCGCTCATATAACTCACTTTTAATGTGAGTATTTAATGTGGACCGCGACCAGCCATTTGCAATCGTTTGAGCCGCATACCATTCTCGACGAGTAGCATCCTGCTTATACTTATCCAGTAATAGCTGTAGATGAGACCAAGGTAATCGCGCAGCAGGCTGCTGCGTAAACGTTTCTAAAGAAGGATATAAACTCGCCAATAAGCGCATATACTCTAAGCTACGCTTAGAAAAACCTGATAAGCCAGGATGTGTTGCTTGCAAATCCTGGGATAATTGAGTAATAAACCCACTACCCCAGTGATGCTTTACAGATTGAAGCCGTAGAATATCGTGCCCTAATTGCCAATAAAACTGGATAACGTGAGTATTAACCGCATTGGCGGCACGTAGTTGCGTATTTTTTAAACGTGTTTTAACCTCGTTGAGAAACGCAGTATAATCTTTGTCGATCAACAAGGCGTTAGTTAAGTTCTGATCCACAATAATTCCAACAGAATATGGACCTTTACCCTATCACATGGCTAGTCAGCATTTCAATCAGGGCAAGGTCATCAAAATGTTTTAAATAGCGGAGAGTTATGATCAAATAAGCTTTTAGTTAGGAAAGGCTTATACGATGTCCGCAAACTTATTAGAACATTTTAGTACGTTACCCGATCCGCGTGTGCAAGGAAGAACCGATTATCCGTTAATAGAAATTGTATTTTTATGTATCAGTGCAATTCTTTCAGGCTTTGATGGCTGGGAAGCGATTGAAGATTTTGGTATGGGCAAGCTTGCCTGGCTGCGTAAATTCTTACCCTACGCTCATGGCATTCCACGGCACGATACTATAAGCCCGAGTGATGTCCTGTTTATGCCCAAAGGCTTTACAGTCATGTTTTGTAGGCTGGGTTCAATCGGTGTCACAACTTACCGAAGGCGAAATTGTGGCGATTGATGGCAAACAAGCCCGCCGCTCTTATGACAAGGGAACACGCAAGGCAGCTATCCATATGGTGAGTGCCTGGGCCTGCCAAAATGGCATCGTATTAGGCCAGCAAAAAACGGATAGCAAATCCAA
>JAQSXL010000087.1 GCA_029256685.1 Gammaproteobacteria bacterium
ATGCTTTCTTCACTGTGTTGTTTAGCCAATCAAGATAATTTTGAGTACCGTGTGTAATAGGCAAGGCTATGATTTCTGGTACGGTAGAAAAAACCATGAGATAAGCTATTTTATGTTCCATAACTGCAACTAAATTTTTTTCTGGGAGTGTCTCTAGTTGCATTTTACCATATAATGGTAAGGATTCATTAAAAGGTTAAAACTCATGCAATTTGTAAAACTTCTTTCCAGAGCTATTTTATTTTTACCCCTGTTAGAAATCATAGGGTTTATTATCGCAGGTGCCATTTTTGGGATTCTACCCACTTTACTGGCTTTTATTGTGACTACGCTATTAGGGGCCTTTATTCTGCGTAATTATCAATGGATAGCTATTGCGAGAATCCAGCAGCAACTCAGGCAAGGTTATGTTTCACAAGATGCCATGACAAAAGATGGTTATCTTATCCTAGCGGGATTTTTATTGGTCATTCCTGGATTTATTACCGACATCCTGGGATTACTCTGCTTGCTGCCTACCATACAAAGTGGCTTATTTAAAAAATTATTGGCAGCCGGTTGGTTAAGGCGTGCAGCGGAACCAGAGAATACGCAAGATCCTCGTATTATTGAGGGCGAAGCTAAGCGTATCGATGATGAGCAAAAATAATTTTTTATTAACTCTTGAATTTTTTATTATTACCCCCATCTAGCTAAGCATTAGCATCCATGAACCAAAAGTGCTAATTACAGAATATTTTGCGCAGCTGGATCTGGCGGGTTAGGTTTTTTATAACCTGGAATTTTCGCTGAGCGAATTAATTCCTAAGAGGCTTTAGTTCGTATTGTAATTTAATTAGGAGGAATACATGAGCATTAATATTAAACCATTACACGATCGCGTAGTTGTAGAGCGCCTTGAAGAAGAACAAAAGAGCGCCGGTGGCATTTTTATTCCAGATACTGCTAAAGAAAAGCCAAGTCGTGGTGTGGTGATTGCTGTTGGTCTAGGTAAAGTATTAGACAATGGTACTATTCGTGCTTTAACGGTTAAAGCGGGTGATAAAGTATTATTTGGTAAATATTCTGGTACCGAAGTGAAATTGGAAGATAAAGAGTACGTGGTTATGCGTGAAGACGATATTATGGGCATAATTGAAGGTTAATCGTTAAAACTATTTAAGAGGAATAAATATGGCAGCTAAACAATTATCATTTGGTGCTGATGCACGCGAAGTTATGTTAGTAGGTGTTAATAAACTGGCTAATGCAGTAAGAGTAACTTTAGGTCCTAAAGGTCGTAACGTAGTGCTTGCTAAATCATTTGGGGCACCCACCATTACTAAAGACGGTGTTTCTGTTGCTAAAGAAATCGAATTAGAAAACCCCTATGAAAATATGGGCGCACAAATGGTTAAAGAAGTCGCTTCTCAAACCTCTGATGTAGCGGGCGACGGTACTACAACGGCTACCGTATTAGCGCAAGCCATTTTGCAGGAAGGTATCAAAGCGGTTGCCGCTGGTATGAATCCTATGGATTTAAAACGCGGTATTGATCACGCAGTAAGTGCAGCGGTTGAAGAATTAAAACGTTTATCTAAGCCTTGCACCGACAACAAAGCAATTGCGCAAGTGGGCACCATTTCTGCTAATAGCGATGAAGGGATTGGTAATATCATTGCCGAAGCAATGGCTAAGGTAGGCAAAGAAGGGGTGATCACCGTTGAGGAAGGTAACAGCTTCGAAAATGAACTCGAAGTAGTAGAAGGTATGAAGTTTGATCGTGGTTACATTTCTCCTTACTTCATCACCGACCAAAACAACATGCGTGCCGAACACGTTAACCCTTATATCTTATTGGTTGATAAAAAGATCGCTAACATCCGTGAAATGTTACCTATTCTAGAAGGTGTAGCTAAATCCAGTAAACCTTTGATCATCGTTGCCGAAGATGTTGAAGGTGAAGCACTCGCTACCTTAGTGGTTAACAATCTACGTGGTATCGTTAAGGTTGCAGCGGTTAAAGCCCCAGGTTTTGGTGATAGACGTAAAGAAATGTTAAAAGACATCGCCATTTTAACGGGTGCCACCGTGATTTCTGAAGAAGTTGGTATGAGCTTAGAAACCGCTAGTTTAGAAGTGTTGGGTAGTGCTAAACGTGTAGTCATTACTAAAGATGACACCACCATTATCGATGGTGCGGGCATTCCTGCGGATATTCAAGCGCGTATTAAACAAATTCGGGCGCAAATTGAAGAAACCTCTTCCGATTATGATCGTGAAAAATTGCAAGAACGTTTAGCCAAGCTTGCGGGCGGTGTTGCGGTTATCAAAGTAGGTGCTGCTACCGAAGTGGAAATGAAAGAAAAGAAAGCTCGGGTTGAAGATGCATTGCATGCAACGCGCGCAGCGGTTGAAGAAGGCGTAGTGCCTGGTGGTGGTGTAGCGCTAATCCGTGCTATTGAAGCCTTAAATAATTTAAAAGGTGTTAACGAAGATCAAAACGTAGGTATTGCTATTGCACGTCGTGCGATGAGCGCGCCTTTACGTCAAATCGTTACCAACGCAGGTGGTGAAGCCTCTGTTGTATTAGATAAAATCGCTAACGGTACGGGTAACTTTGGTTATAATGCTGCCAATGGTGAATATGGCGATATGATAGACTTTGGTATTTTAGATCCAACCAAGGTAACTCGTAGCGCTTTACAGCATGCCGCATCCGTTGCTGGTCTTATGATCACTACCGAATGTATGGTAGCCGAACTTCCTAAGGAAGATAAAGCACCTATGGGTGGTGATATGGGCGGTATGGGTGGTATGGGCGGCATGGGCGGTATGATGTAATTTAAGCCCCTTGCTTATACTGGAAAACCCCGCTTTAAGCGGGGTTTTTTATTTAATTTGAAAATAAATCAAAAGCACGAATTTTTATGCAAAAATATATCAAAAATACCTTGGTTATCATAAGCCTTAGTATCTTCTGCTGTAGTTGTACCACTATAGATGGCCGAGCCAATAAAGTGACTCAAAATACGTCTAGCTCTATGGGTAAGAAAACAATGGTAGGTGGAATAACAGGGGCTACTTTAGGCGTGGCCGCTGGGGCAAGTATTGCCGCTGCAGGTGCTTTTCCACCATTAGCTTTAGTCGTTGCTCCCATCGCAATTATAGGGCTGGGTACTGCAGGGGCTACAGGAGGAGCGCTTGTTGGCCATCATTTAGAAAAAGCAGATGGCGATAGATAATTAATTTCACAAAATTTCTTAGGTATTAAACCTTATTCACTTTTGTTGAGAGTAAACTTATCACCATTAGGGTTTAACGGTAATCTTACACAACCGGACAATAAGCTTATGCCTCATATCCATGTCGCGTTCGGGTTTAGCTGGCAAGGTTATTTTAGATTGGCATTGAAAATACTGTGAGTAGGAATTTTTTGATTTTATAACCTGCTTAACCCTTTAAACCCATGGCTTTGTGGGCAAACGTTTTTCTGAGTTTAGGTAGCAGGTTTAAGGCCTGGAGACCGGTATTCCTTATAATGCCAAGTGGTAATGCCGAGTTAGCAAAAGTTTTTACTAGGCCATCGGTAAAGCGGATATAATGTCGGTGATCCTGGGTTTGCTGCCTTTTATAATGGCTTAATACTAATTCCGAGCCGAGATCTTCCTGTTTAGCTAAGGCTTGTTCAATTAATGAAGTTAGGGCTGCAACATCGCGTAATCCTAAATTAAAGCCTTGGCCTGCTATCGGGTGGAGGGTATGAGCGGCATTCCCTATTAATGTTACTCTAGGTTTTATTAACTGATGAGCTTGCAACAGTTGCAGTGGATAAGAGAAGCGTTTGCCGACTTTAGCAAAACGGCCAAGTCTATAGCCAAATGCCTGCTGCAATTCCGTTAAAAATTGCTCCTCTGTTAAGCTCATAACTCGTGCAACTTGTTCGGATTTTATGGTCCAGACTAAGCCACAACGTTGTTCCGATAGGGGTAGCAACGCAATAGGCCCATCCTGCGTAAAGCGCTCATAGGCTACATGATGGTGGCTACGGGTCAGACCTACGTTAGCAATAATAGCCGTTTGGTCATAATTATATTGTTTAACAGGAATTTCTAGCAACTGCCTTAGCGTTGAATGCGTGCCGTCAGCGGCAACGGCTAATCGAGTACGGATTTGTTGAGATTGTTGCAGAGTGAGCAGGGCTTCGTTGGGCGTACAGTCAATAGCCGTAACAGCCGCTGGGCAGAGCAAAGTAACGTTAGAGTATTGTAGCAGCGTTTGCTGCAAGGCTTGATTTAAATCAGGCGCTAAAGCGATATAACCCAGTGCCGGAACTCGCTGTTCACTAGCCTTTAGTCGAGTCATACCCGAATGGCCTCGATCCGAAACATGAATCGTTTTGATAGGGATTGCCGAATCAGCAAGATACTCCCACACACCTATTTGTTTGAGAAACAGTGCATTACCATAACTCAGTGCAAAAGAGCGAGTATCAAAATCAGCCTGATGAGTAATTTTAGGTGGCAAGGCCTCAACTACCGCAATTTGTAGGGGGAGTTTGGCTAATGCACAGGCTAAACTGCGTCCTACCAATCCACCACCACAAATAACGATATCGTAATCCATTTTAACCTGCCATCAGCTTCTCAATTTCTATGACCGTTTTCGGTACGCTTTGAGTTAGAATTTCACAGCCAGAAGCTGTCACTAATACGTTGTCTTCAATACGGACCCCAATATTCCACCATTGCTTAGCAACGCCAGGTGTACCAGCGGGAATATAAATACCTGGTTCAACGGTGAGAACGAAACCGGCTTCTAATTTAATCCAATCCTCTTGTTCACGATAACCGCCGGCATCATGCGTATCTAGCCCCAACCAATGACCGATATTATGCATATAAAAGGCTTTGTATGCCTGAGTTTGGATTAGGTCATCCACATCGCCTTGCATAATACCAAGTTTGACTAAGCCCTTAGTGATTACCTCGACGGCGGTTTCTTGCAAAGTAATATAGGGCGTGCCGGGTTTAATTAATTCAAGGACTGCAAGTTGCGCTTCAAGCACTAAATCGTAAATAATACGTTGTTCTTCGGTAAATTTACCATTTACGGGATAGGTACGGGTAATATCTGCGGCATAGCCTTGATATTCTCCCCCGGCATCTACCAGTAATAAATCATTATCCTGCAATTCCATATTATTCTCGTTATAGTGCAGAATACAGGCATTGGCACCACCCCCAACAATAGGGTTATATGCGGGCCATTTACAGCCCTGGCGGCGAAATTCGTAAATAAGCTCGGCTTCAACTTCATATTCAAACAGGCCAGGTTTACAAACTTGCATACCTCGTATATGAGCTTGTGCAGATATCTCCCCCGCTTTACGCATCAGCGCGATTTCATAATCGTCTTTGATGCGCCGCATGGGGTGAACGATAGATTCAATATTAATTAATTGTTGAGGTGAGGGAATCCCCGCGCGTATTTTGTTACGTAGTTTAACCACGTGATTAATAATTTTTTCATCAAATTCGGCATAACGGCCCACGGGATAATAAATTTTATCCTTACCCATCAGTAATTCGGGTAATATTTTATCTAACTCATCACTACTAAAAGCCTGATTTGCATGATAGTTTTTGCAGGCCCCTTCTTGGCCGGCACGTCTGCCATTCCAAATCTCGCGTTCTATATCGCGCGGACGATTGAACAAAATAAACTCATGGCCATTAGCGTGTGGTATTAATACGGCCACGGCATCGGGTTCGGTAAAACCGGTTAAGTAATAAAAGTCGGTATCGGGTTGAAATAAATAGTCTTGATCCGCACTTTTGCGTAGTTCAGATCCCGAAAATAATAAAGCAATACTATTGGCAGGTAGTTTGGCAAATAAGCGTTGCCGACGTTTGTTGAATGCTTGATCTAACATATCAGTGCTTCCTAATGTAAGTAGCCACGTTCGGTAGAGCCCCATTGGCTATCTTGCGTGCTAGCAAATTCCATATAAATGGACATAACGGCTAAGCGTACATATTCACAGACTTCCAAAAAGGCTTTTTCATCTTCATCATTAGCGATAAGACTCTGCACATCGAGTTTTGCAATTTCGTAAATATGGTGTAGCGCATTTTGTACATCTTCACTTTGGCACTGTTCGCTATCAACTCCCGCCCAACCAAGGCCCGATATGAAACCCTGACACCACTCTTTTAAAGCTTTCGCACGGTCTAATAGGGGAGCCTCATCAATGGGAAGCAGCAATTGAAAGGTAAAATCGGCTTCATACAGTTGTTGTGAAGATATATGATAAAGCGCCATTAATATTTCCCGGCCTGATGCTGCTTGAATAGCCCCATGACCCAGAATGGGTTCTAATAAACTTTTACCGCTTATTCTACTGCCCGCACAGACGCAGCCGCTTAATAAACCGTGGGCCTCTGCTGGGCTTATTAAGGCCTCAGCCTCTTGAAGTTGAAGGGCCACTTCACCAAATTCGGGTAATCTAATTGCTTCTTGCTGCATAATCGTAAGCTCTAATCAAATAAAAAACATAAAGAGTTGTGATTATAGCAGGAGTAGAAAATTTTTCACGGTCTATTGACCAATATTAAGCCGCCCTCTAAGATTTAGCACCCCATCAGCTTTTGGAATAAATTTTATGGCCACTGATTCTATGGAACAACTTGATAAGCAAGTACAAGCACTCATGGACTATTGCACTCAACTTAAACAGGAAAATGCTAAGTTACATGAACGCGATCGGTTAGTATCCGGTAAGTTACAAAAATTATTAGCGCAATTCAAAGCCCTGGAGAACCATGATGAGTAACCAACAGGATAAATTTAGCATTAAGTTACTAGACAGAATGTATACGGTTAAATGTACTCAAGCTGATTTAGCAAAATTACAAAAAGCAGCCGATCATTTAAACTTTAAATTAGCTGAGATTCGGCAGAACTATAAGGTATTAAGTCGCGAAGATATAGCTATGATGGCGGCTTTAAATGTAAGCTATGAATTATTAAATGATACTCAGAGTGAAGTGGAAACGGAAAAAAATGAACAAACCATCAATTCACTTAGTAAAAAAATTAAAGAATTTCTTACCCAAAACTAAAAAATTGAGCTATATTATAGTTAGTGCGTCTTATTGTAGTCTGTTTAGGCCGATGTTCTTGATCGATAAGAAAAAAGTGAGGGAATCATAAGCTGTCAATCAGCCCTTGTTACTACTGAGCATGCCCACCCTGGAGTGGGAAGCCTTAAGGTAGCAAAACGATGCCCACCTGGCGAGTTTGGGTCACAGAACCCAACCTAGCAGCTCAGTAAGGCGCCACTCTATCATGAGCAATAAATCCCTTATTCGTCAATTTCTCATTAAGCGGCGTAAAGCGCTTAATCCCGGTATTGTCGCTGAAAAGTCAGTGCTGATTGCCCAACATTTTTTATCTCACCCTATGTTTATGCAAGCTCAGCACATAGCCTGTTATCTTCCCTATAGCGGTGAAGTCGATACTGAAGCTATAGTTCAAGCGCTATGGCATCGGGGCAGAAGATGTTATTTGCCAATCTTACAAGCGGATAAAGCGGACTATAGCCTAAGCTTTGGTCTCTATCACGAGGCGACTCGGCTAGAAAAAAATCGCTATGGTATTGCCCAGCCCCCATTTGACCCGGCGACCAGCATGCCTGCCTACGCATTGGACCTGGTATTAATGCCATTGGTTGCTTATGATAAACGAGGTAGCCGTCTGGGAATGGGGGCGGGTTTTTACGATAGGGCCTTTAGTTTTAAACAACAAGCTCAAATGAGTAAGCCATGGCTGATTGGTCTTGCCTATGACTTTCAGCAAGTTAATCACGTTTTTACCGAGGCTTGGGATGTGGG
>JAQSXL010000088.1 GCA_029256685.1 Gammaproteobacteria bacterium
GCGGGTATAGCATCATATTTCATTTGTAATAAAGGTTGAGTATTTTCAACATTCGGATTTAACTGCAAAGCCTTCGCATAAGCTTGGCGAGCCTGTTGATTTCTTTGCAATGCTAATAAGGCATCACCGCGGATTTCCTCGACGTAGCTTGCAAAAATCTCATTAGCCTTATTAGTGAGAGTATCTAAGGCCTTTTGTGGTTTATTCTGAGCAATATAAACTCGGGCTAAACGCAGGATAGCAAGTTGTTTAAGTGCTGGATCATGTGCGTGAGTCTGCGCCCATTGTAGCTTGGCTTGTGCCTCAACAAGATTTCCCCCCAAGGCGGCTTGTTTGGCCAGTTGCATAGCAGCTAAAATTGCATAAGGTGTATTTTCGTATTGACCCATCAGCTGCTTAGCTTGAGCGTATATACCACTACTGTTTTCTTGCTCAATTTGATTTAATAACTGCGAATATATTATAGAAGCTTGTTCGCGATAAATTTCGTGCCGACTTTGCCAATAGTGCCAACCATAGCTCAATCCTAAGGCAAGTACAACGCCTATTAATATAGGCTTACCATATTGTTGCCATAACTTTTTTAATTGCTCAATTTGCTCTTGTTCAGATCGGTAAATTTCCATACGGAATCCTTAAACGCTTAAGTAATTTATTATTTCTGCTTGTGCAACGGTTTGCTGCTCTCTCTCATCACGCAGCCATTTGATAGTGATAGTATGATTGGCCACTTCATCTTCACCTAAAATTAAAGCGAGTCTTGCTCCACTTTTATCGGCTCTCTTAAATTGCGCCTTAAAGCCACCCTCTCCCAAATTACTCTGCAATTTTAAGCCAGGTAATTTATCACGCAGATGCTCAGCCAATGCTAGGCCATCTTGCTCCGCTTTGGCTCCCATTAAAATTAAATAAGCATCGAGTTGCGCTCCAGGCAATTCTGGCTCAACCTGTTCTAATAAGCCTATTAAACGTTCCATTCCCATTGCAAAACCTACGGCCGGGGTTGATTTGCCACCTAATTGCTCAACTAAATTATCATAGCGTCCACCCGCGCATACGGTACCTTGTGCTCCTAAACTATCGGTTACCCACTCAAAAACGGTTTTACCATAATAATCTAATCCCCTGACTAAATAAGGATTGACTTGGTAAGCTATCTTGGCGTTTTCGAGTAAACCGCACAACTTTTGAAAATGGTCACGCGATTCGGTATCCAAATGATCAATTAATTTGGGTGCATTTGCCAAGATATCTTGTAATGCAGAATTTTTACTATCTAACACTCGCAAGGGATTAGTTTTTAACCGTCTTTGACTATCTTCATCTAATTGAGAGTAATGATCCAGCAAATAAGCGACTAAATGCTCACGGTATTGATTTCTGGCGGTAAGATTACCTAATGAATTAAGCTGTAATATCACCGAATCGGCAAGGCCTAATTGGCGCCAAAGCCTAGCCGTAAGCATAATTAATTCGGCATCGATATCAGGCCCCGCTAAACCAAATACCTCTACGCCAAATTGATAAAATTGTCTATAACGCCCTTTCTGGGGGCGCTCATAACGAAACATAGGCCCCAAATACCAAAGTTTTTGAATTTGATTATAAAGCAAGCCATGTTCAATACCAGCCCGTACACAACCTGCGGTGCCTTCTGGTCTTAGGGTTAAGCTATCTTCATTACGATCATTAAAGGTATACATTTCTTTTTCAACGATATCGGTAACTTCACCAATGGTTCGTTTAAATAATTCGGTTTTTTCAACAATGGGTAAGCGAATTTCTTGATAACCATAAGCTAGCATTAATTCATGCAATAAACTTTCAAGTTTTTGCCAATATCCAACTTGCTTTGGCAAAATATCATTCATGCCTCGGATAGCCTGTAAATTTTTTGTCATGAACTTACCTATTTCTGCTCTAACTCAGGAATAACCAGGGGTTTTACCCGGGTACTGTTAAGTAACGGCTTAGGTTCAAGAGTAGCAGTAGGAGGCAATGTTTCCTCATCTTCTGCTTGCTGAATGTCCGGTTGCTGTGTCGCCTGAGGCGTTAGAACTGACAATTTACTATTTTTTAGCAGGCTATGAATTGAATCATAATGATTTAAAGCTATTCGACTACCAGCAACGACTAATATAATAACCAGGCTTAACAACAACCACCGTAATAAAGAAGAAGAGCGACGCCTATAAGTGGTTTTCAGAGCTAATTTCGGCTTATCGGTTTCACGTTCAACAAGTCCAAGATTATTGAAGGCGGCAATAATTTCATCAGACGATAACCTCAATAATCGAGCATAATTACGTAAATAGCCTCGGATAAAAGTATGCCCAGCAAATTTATCATAATGATCATCTTCTAAATCGGCAACCATTTGGGTTGTAAGATGCAAGGCTATCGCAACAGACTCCAGCGAAAAATTAGCAGCGATGCGAGCAGCTTGTAAGCGCTTACCTGGACCACCTGCCATTATCTTACGAGGCTGTTTATCCGCAATTTTAACTTCGGTTTCAATAAACTCTTTATGCATAATTATCTTAAGTCTCGAGTAGGTAGCTTTTGCATTAAAGTGCTCCGCATTTTTTCATGCCTAGCATCTAAATCGGCTTGCTGCGCATATAAATTAAGATAGTCAAGCGCAACCTTATATTCGCCTTGCTGATCAGCCATATCCGCCAGATCAATGAGTGGAGCTAAACGAGCAGGATTCTGTCGTAATGCTTTTTGTAAATACTGCTCAGCCAATTTATAATCTGGAATTTTTGCAGCACAAAGTCCCGCATTTTCATTAACTGCAGCCGTTTTTAGATAGCTTTCATCTGCGGCAGCACGGTCAAAATAAGTCAGGGACTCACGGTATTTACCCTGCAAACATAAAAACCCCCCGTAATTATTTAAAGTTGCCCCCGCATGAGGCGCTATATTCAAAGCCTTTAAATAATAATTTTGTGCCTTAGCAGAATCGCCTGTCATTTGATAAAAATAGGCCATAGCTTCCAAGGCTGGTGGCCAATTAGGCGCTTTATCTAAAGCCGTTAGCAATTTTTGCTTAGCACGTGGCATATCGCCTTGCCGCATATAACCAACGCCTAATTGTACATTGTAATCTGCAAATTGCTGACTATTGTTTTTAGGTTGATCGTCTAGACCTTTAGTGGTTGAACCACAACCAGTTACTAAAAACATCACTAGTATTATTCCAGTAAATTTATACAGCAGTCTCATGAATTAAGGTCCGTTCTTGCCTCAACGGCGACTTCCATTGCGGCTAACTTTGCCCGCGCCGAACGTTTGGTGAGATCTTTTACTTGACCTGCCAACTGGCCACAAGCAGCGTCTATATCATCTCCACGGGTTTTACGAGTAATAGTTATAAGCCCCGCTCTCATCAATCTTTCCCTAAATTTATCAATGTTAATTTGTTTAGAACGTTTATATTTTGTGTTAGGAAATGGATTAAACGGAATTAGATTAACTTTAGCAGGCACACCATGCAAGATATTTATCAGCTGATCGGCATGCTCTTTGCTATCATTAATCCCCTCTAACATAACATATTCCATAGTTACTTTGCGCTTTTTATCATTACCATAATAGGTTTTGCAAACCGCTAACAACTCTTTAAGAGGATATTTTTTGTTTAGTGGCACTAATTCATTGCGTAAAGTATCATTAGGCGCATGTAACGATACGGCTAATGCAACCTCACTTAATTTAGCTAACTGCTCCATTGCAGGCACAACCCCCGAAGTACTGAGCGTCACTCTATACTTAGATAGGCTATAAGCAAAATCATCCATCATAATATTCATGGCGCTCACTACATTATCGAAATTAAGTAACGGCTCTCCCATTCCCATCATCACCACGTTAGTCACATGCCTATCGTGTTCATTATTTTGTTGAGATAATCGCCTTACCGCCATCCAAACTTGGCCAATGATTTCAGCAGTAGTCAGATTACGGTTGAATCCTTGTTGCGCTGTTGAACAGAAAGTACAATTAAGGGCACAACCTACCTGTGAGGAAACACACAAGGTACCACGCCCGTCTTCTGGAATAAATACCGTTTCTATACAGTTACCGTCATTAAGCCTTAATAACCATTTACAAGTACCATCCTTAGACAGCTGTTCCATCGCAATTTCCGGCACTGCTAACAGTGTTTTTTCCTGCAGCTGCTGACGCAAGGCTTTGCTCAAATTAGTCATTTGAGCAAAATCCGTTACGCCATAATAGTGGATCCACTTCATGACTTGATCGGCACGGAAACTCTTTTCGCCCAGCTCAGCGAAAAAAGCCTGCATAGCCTTGCGATCAAAGTTTAGTAAATTAATTTTTTCTAAGGTATTCATGACGGTATACTACTTTATGGTTTTATCTAATGCGCGCACAAATTTCTTGTGTATCAAAAAAGAACGCGATTTCTTGCTTAGCATTCTCTAAACTATCGGAACCATGTACTGCGTTCTCATCAATAGAGTCAGCAAAATCGGCCCGAATAGTGCCTGGTTCCGCTTTCTTAGGATCGGTGGCTCCCATAAGCTCACGATTTTTAGCCACCGCATCCTCACCTTCAAGTACTTGAATCATAACGGGGCCGGAAATCATAAAATTAACGAGTAATGGAAAAAATGAACGTTCGCTGTGAATTGCATAAAATTCTTCGGCTTGAGCCTTAGTTAATTGCATCATTTTAGCCGCAACAACACGTAAGCCCGCTTGTTCAAAACAGGTATATATTTTGCCTATCACATTTTTAGCTACTGCATCGGGCTTAATAATTGATAAAGTTCTTTCTATTGCCATGGACTCACTCTCCGTTAATTACGCTTCAAATTAAAATTTCAAACGCGCTATTATACTTGGGATATGAGTAATTGACAAAAAGATTAATAATTAGGGCAGGCGATAAAGGTCGTATGCCCTAAAATAGAAATCAATTCAGTCTCTAGACTATCATACCAGCCTTTCAATAACATTATTATACCATTCTCCTTAAACAACCTTCCATACGCTCGTTTTTTTACCCAAAAAACTCGGCTGTTTTTCTGGAAGTCATAGTTGTAGAATCTGTTCAATGTTATTCCCATTTAAGTCTGGTTAATTGATACCCCTAATGTAATTGTATACCTAACCCCACAAACACTTCAGGAGACATAGTTTATGCAAGCAGCTTGCTACCTTAAATCAAAATGGCCAGCTCCCGCAAATATATTGGCGTACACCACCACTCGGCTTGGAGGCAATAGTCAGCCACCCTATGATAGCTTTAACTTAGCCGAACATGTGGGCGATGAATCCGCTACCGTACAATTAAACCGCCAACAATTAAACAGGGAGTTAGCCCTTCCCAGCGAACCGATTTGGCTCAATCAAATTCATAGTAATATTTGTATGGAAATTGACAAACAATCTGTTAGCAATAGTGCGGCAGACGCCACTTATACTAAACAACCGGGTATAATTTGTGCAGTACTGACGGCAGACTGTCTTCCTATTTTAGTTTGTAACAAAGCGGGTAACGAAGTTGCCGCTATTCATGCGGGTTGGCGTGGTTTAGCCGCGGGCATTGTTCAAAATACCGTTAATTATTTTGCTTCACCTGCTAACGAACTACTAGCCTGGCTTGGCCCTGCCATTGGACCTGAGGTATTTGAAGTGGGCGATGAGGTGCGGACACAATTCATGAGTCTGAATCCTGAAGCAGCTATGGCGTTTAAACCCTCTATACCGGGTCGATGGATAGCAAATTTATATCAGCTTGCCGCCATGATATTAACAAAGGCTGGAATAGCTGCAGTCTATGGCGAACCGAGGTGTACTTATAGTAATCCAGAACTATTTTTTTCTTACCGGCGTGAGAGCATTACCGGCAGAATGGCGAGCCTAATTTGGTTTGAATAAGCGGTTAAATACGTTACACTAACACCATTTTCAGCGAATAGGATAGTTGAATATGAAATTTTCTACCCGAGTATCTTGTATAGGCCTTTTGGCAATGACTGCCGCTATGTTGCCTTTTTCCCCCAGTTTTGCTGCCACAATACCGGCAATAACGGCCGCTAAGGAACAAGATTTATCTGGCATGTTGAAACAGGCTATGCCAGCGGTAGTTAACGTCGCCGTACACGGTGAAATTACCAATCCAATTAATCCTTTTGCCCGAGATCGCCAACAACAGCAACCCAATCAAATTCCGTCTAAGCGCTTCGAAAGCTTTGGCTCTGGTGTTATCGTCGATGCCAAACGTGGTTACATTTTAACCAACGCGCATGTTATTCACGATGCAAAAATCATCACCATTACTTTATCCGATGGCCGAGTATACCATGCTAAATTGATTGGCGAAGATGTCGCTTCAGATATCGCTGTTTTAGAGATAAAAGCGGATAACTTAACGGCCATGCACTTAGGTAACTCCGATGAACTACTTGTAGGACAACCCGTTGCCGCAATAGGCAACCCCTTTGGCTTTAATCAAACCGTTACCTCAGGGATTATCAGTGCCTTACAGCGTACAGATTTGCACATTGAGACTTTAGAAGACTTTATTCAAACCGATGCCCCTATTAATCCGGGTAATTCGGGTGGAGCCTTAGTCGATATGACAGGAAACTTAATCGGGATTAATACCGCTATTTTTGCTCCAGAAGGAGGTAGTATTGGGATTGGCTTTGCTATTCCGGCTAATATGGCTCGCAGTGTTATGGAACAACTCATTCAGTTTGGTGAGGTAAGACGCGGGGTTTTAGGGATTATTGTGCAAACCTTGACTCCCGATTTAGCCACGGCTTTTAACAACTTAGCCCCTAGCTTAACCGATCACTTTAAATCCTCGGGCATTCAAGGCGCGGTGGTAGATTCCGTTGTACCCAACTCACCCGCAGAAAAAGCCGGAATAAAAATAGGGGATCTTATTCGCAAAATTAATGGGAAATCTATTAAAACAGGCGCAGAAATTAGAAATACCATTGGCTTATTACAAATTGGGGCCAACCTAAATATCGAAGTTTTACGCAATGGTAAATCCTTAACCTTACACTCTGTCGTCATTGCTCCGCATGAACAAGAGAAACTGCAAGCTAAAAATAAGCAATTACTCAGCGGCATTACCCTACAAAACATTACAATACAAGAACCCGTACATGGTTATGTTGAGGGGGTATTGATAGTGGATGTAAACGAAGACAGTACAGCATGGCATCGTGGCTTACGCGCGGGAGACGTCATCATTTCGGCTAACTTAAAGCCTATGCCCGATATCAATGCCCTGAACGACGTTGCCAAGCAAAATCCTAAAGAATTATTGCTTAACATACATCGTGGACCCTTTGCTCAATTTATAGTGATTAAATAGTATTTGCGCTGCAGCAGATTTTACGATACGCTATGGGCCCTTAAGGAATTTTGGAGAGGTGTCCGAGCGGTTGAAGGGGCTCGCCTGGAAAGCGAGTATACGCTAACCGCGTATCGAGGGTTCGAATCCCTCCCTCTCCGCCATTATGGTAATAATTCATAGATTCACCAAGATTACTGAAGATTACTCTAGAAGCCTCTGTTCACATGGGCTCCAGCCAATATTAATATTTATCATAGATAATCTATATCAATCTTTTTTCATCGTCATTAATCTGCAAAATAACACGTATACGACAGGCTTTCCTGAATTTAGGGTAGCACTCAACAACCGCAAGCAATGCGCTACGCTATGGGATGAACTATGTCGATCCGGATGCTAATTATTATGAAGATCGTTACCA
>JAQSXL010000004.1 GCA_029256685.1 Gammaproteobacteria bacterium
GTATGATAGTGTATAGTCGACTTACGGCAATCCTTAACCGTATAAACTAAGTTATCGTTAATTTGTAATTTTTTACTACCACTAAAGTATTCTATGCTTTTACGGCCATAAAGATATTCTAGAACCCGTTTTTTTCCTTCCTCGCTGTTTAGATCCACTTTGTCAATGACGGGTAATAAAATCTTATCCATATAATAATCATTCGTAATACCTTGATTTACTAACGCCTGCAAAGCTAGTTTCAATTTGGTTTTTAAGAAATCTTCTGTTCCATTGGTCACGTTTTTTGAAGCTGGATGAGAAAATAGCATGACTTTACCCCTCTTTGTTAAACAAACTGAAGGTTAAGCACTAATAATTTGTGAGCTTACTAGCTAAGTATAACCTTTTATAAGAAATTATGCAGCCAGGGTAAAAAGGCTGTGCTAAGCTAAGTTTGCTATATACTTTAAAGGAAAACCAAGATGTAGAAGAACAAACAGATACACTAGACAAAGAGGTTGAACGAATGAACTCGATATTTTCAATTTAAAAACTCTCTCATGGGTTTAAAAACATAACAGGATTTCATCTGACAACTTAATAGATTTAATCTGACAGTGTCAGTAACATGAAGTTTAGGTTTTTACACTTAAGAGCCTCTTCATATTTTGTATGAGGGCAGTGAGATAACATTGGATTTGCATTTTAGCTAACTCCCGATACTTAGCCCATCCTAGCCCATGGTATTGTTTCGCTTCAGCAAAGAGCCCTTCGATTTTCCACTGACGCTCGCTGAGTTTTTTCTTAAAGTGCTTGGTTTTTTGCCGTTTTTTAATCCTATCGATTTTATCTTGATATAACCCTCGGTAAATAAATCGAGCCCGTTTCTGATAGTTATCCGGTAAGCACGTTTGGCGTAAGGCACAATGTTGGCAATGTCCGCCTACTAGACGATAGCGTTTAGTGGAACGGCCATCGACTTTTTTATAAGGATAAAGGTAATGCCCTGCTGGGCAATGGTAGCGGTCATGAAGTCGGTCATACACAAACTCACCTCGGCTTAACTTTCTCTCCTAAAAAATGGATCAAGATCACTTTGCTAAGCATGGCGCTAGTGGATAAAGACTCATTTAGCAGCTGGGTAGCAAAATAATCAAGGAAATTATATAAGCTGGCTGATACCATGACCAAGAAGGTTGGATGATTCAGTCTGCCTAGAATTTTAACTACGCCAAATTCTCATAATGGGGGCTAATTTATCGAGTCTAACCGCTTTTATTTCAAAAGGTTCGGTAAGCTCGCTGGAGTAGCTGATATAACTGAGGTCAAATAAATCAGCCTCGGCGGTTTTTTTAACCTTTCTTACTTGCAACTGTTGATCAAAACTAACAATATAAATTTTATCGGTATTAATAAGGCTAGAGGGCGGTTGCCAAATACCACCTATCGTATCACCTATTTCAATAATAGGACTCATTGCGGCATGATTAAGTGTCGTAATGACACTATTAGAATTTAAGGATTGGAATAAGTCTATTTCAGCTTGTAGATCACCACTAAAAATAGGCAGGCTGGATGAGCTAGCAGCAATGATGTCGGAGTTAGGCAACCCTAACATTTTAACTTGCGGGGTATTGCCAATGCCTAACAATAGCCATTCTAGGGAGCAATTAACCCCATATTTTGCTAGGGCTTTTATGACTTTTCCCGCACCTTTATCAGAAAGTCTGCTTAGCGAGGCATTTTCCCAATAGCTAAGCGTAGCTTTACTCACTTCGATTAGAGCAGCAAGCTCATCTCTGGTTAAGCCAGCAATTTGTCTTATACGCTTTAATCTTTTACCGCGCGCAATTGCAGAACTGTCACCCATTAGTTTGCCTTTTTATCAAATATTTAAATTGCATAATCAAATTAATTTGACATTTAGTCAAATAAAGTTATAGTTAATTTAGGTAATAGCAATTTTAACACATTACTGTAAATAGAAGGGATTACCATGTATATATTATCTGCTCATCCAAACTACATTCAGTTTTGCTCAGAACCTAGACACTTTGATTACCAACGAGAAGCTTACCACGTAGTAAGCCCCGCTAAAACTTATCTTGATGAGCTATTGCAAGCGGGTTTTACCATTAAATTACTGGCCAAACAATGCAAAATTTCCCAATCGACCCTATACCGTCTGGTAGCGGGTAAAACTCAAAAACCAACTCATAAAACGTTTCGATCGTTATTGAGTGCTTATTGCCGGCTAGTCGTACTACAGGATCCTCTATGCAACCAGATACCGCAATAAAAATGATAAGAAAGTTATTAACGGTAGGCGAATATTCTTTAACGGAATTGGCCAAAAAGTTACAGGTAGAGCCTAGTTTAATCAAGCAGCTATATAATGGAGGACACTTGTCATCTGTCATGGAGCAAAGGCTTATCCGGCTTTACTGTAAAACTAATTTTACTAAAAGTTCAGTGGAGTATTAATGATGTCTATAGCTCGTATTTATATGTTAAATTCTGATTTAAGTCCCGTGCAATTAAAAGATGCTATTGTAGAAAGAATACTGCAATTGCAAGCCTTAACCAATGTTTGTCAAAATGAGGATTTTACAGATTACTCTCAGGAACTCTTAAGTGATTATTTTTGGCTGCAAAACAGCTTGTTAGCACAAGTGTCCGAGTTGTTTAATGCTTATAATCAACGACTTGAAGGCTAATGGATCGAAATAATTACAAGCTAGAAGTTTAATCGGATATTCACGCTTCTGGCTTGTAAACGGCCCAATCTGAAGAAATTCGCCTTATACATTCATTAATAATAAAAAATTATTCATAAAAATATCCAAAAAGCCTATAAATTTATCCCTTCTGGATTTTTTTTCGCTTGAAATTTTACCTTATGTCAAATTTTGACATTGCTCTGGTCAAATTTTTACGGCATCATTTAGCAAATTACCAAATTTAATGTGATATGTTTTATATCCCATTATATCTATAAATTACTTAACAACACTAATGCGATTTATTTACCAATTTCTATTTTGCGAACACTTTGGAGATGAAAAATATGAGTAGTTCTGATGATAGACCGCAAATTCAAAATGGAATAAAAGGAACAGCTACAAAGCCAAAAAAACTAGATTTAACTAATAAAACCGTGATCATGGGTATTAGTAATGGTAATAGATTACAGCAAGGCGGCAATTTAAAAAATACCTTGCTATTATTAAAACATTTTCATGGAGCTGAAAAAATAATCGTCTGTGAAACCAGTGCTTTGAAAGCGTTTTCCATCGCCTCTACCTTATTATTAGATCCTGCTCCGGATGAGCGTAACCAGAAATATAAACAAGCTATTATCGCAAGATGGGAAAAGGCTGATCTCGCTACTATATGGAAAGATGTACAAGAGGCTAGGGCTAAATTTATCGATAAAAAAGATTTAAAAAGCCTAGGTGAATTACAAACAGAGGTAGAGCAGGAAAAAGATTATGTCTTGGGTTTGGTAATCAAAGCCCAGCAAAGTTATGGAAAATGGCTGACGGATAATCCGTATCTTACCGATAAATTTAAACAAGAACATACTGTTGAGATCATAAATTGGTTAACTCAAATACAGAATAAAAAGGTAGTGTCTGCCGTAACCGATTTGATAAAGCTCTATTCCGGTAATATTGAAGATAGAAATGTAGCAATTTTCAAAAAAGCCGTCGATTTATCCATTAATGAAGCTTTATCGCGTAAATCAATTAAAATTGATCTAACCTCCTTAACCGCTAAGCTAAGTGCTTTATACGTTATTGAAGAAAGTGGTATGGTTAAAACATGGGGAGATATAGAACCAAATCAAAACCCTACCTATAATGCTTTGATGTATATTAATAAGCTTAATAAAGCTATGTACCAAGTTTTAAACAAGCATGTTTGGAAAGCAGATGAGAAAGGTTCTGAATTAAAGGTAGAAAATTTAGAGTTTCGCAGAATAAATTTTAAAGAACCTAAACATCCTTTATATGAAGATTTTTGGGATCAGCTCGAAAATGTTGATAAAAAAGAGATGACACCTAGTTTAGAAGGCGCTTCTATGACAACACTTTACGATCGGGTGCTAGCATATGTTAAATTTTCGTTAGATTTCTTTTTGAGTGTAATTGAGGCACCTTATATTCCAGGTTTCGTGCTAAAATTAATAGAATATATAGATGCAAACTTTGAAGAACTTGATAAGGTATTAAGTACAATATTACCTCCTAGCAATAAAACGAGTTCGATAGAAGAAGCTGAAAAAAATGTACTTAATTTTTTAGAAATAAAGGTACGTTCTATACCGCAACTCGATTTTGACAAATCCTCTAAAATAATGAGTAAAGTAACCTTGTTTGGTAATACTTATTTAAACAAGGTAAACTTGCAAAAAGAGGTGAATGATGAGCCGTCAGTTGAAATAAACGGCCCAATAGTAGGTTATCCTCAAGATAACAAAAGTAATTATTTTAGTTGTACCATAATGTAAGGAAATTATGAAAAAACAAGGAGAAAAGGCTAATTTGATAAATACCAAACTAGCTCAATTACAGCAAGCGCTAGATGAAAAGAATAAATACATAGATATGTTGGAAAAAGTCATAGAGCAAGCGCCGGGTAACATTTTCTGGAAATCGAAAGAGGGTAAATATCTAGGTTGCAATAATTCACTCGCTAAATTACTTAAATTAAAAACCAATACGGAAATTATAGGTAAAACTGATTTTGATTTTTATAGCGATGACTTAGCCGAAACTTTACAAAAAACCAATCAAGAAGTCATCGCAACAGGCGTAGAAAAAATTTTTGAAGAGCTTGGGGTTGGTACTGACTGGCAGCCTGCCATTTATCTTTCTCGCAGAATGCCTTTAACCAATGAAGATAATACAATTATTGGTATTATTGGCGTATCATTCGATATCAGCGAGCGTAAGCAACAAGAAAAAGAACTACAATTGGCGCTAGAGCGAGCCGAACTGGCAGCTAAAGCCAAAACCGATTTTATGGCCATCATGAGCCATGAGTTAAGAAATGCCATTGGCAATATCGTAAGCGCTTTACAATTAGCGACGGCTACTCGAAAAGAAGCGAGGGTTGGTCCCCATGACTATTTAACGATTGCGGAAAAAACAGCCAAGGATATCCTACCTTTTTTAGAAAATGTATCGAATTATATTGAGTTGGAGAGTGGTTTAATCTACTCGAAAAAAACGCCGGCTAATATCGTTGAAACGATTAGAGCCGTGGTTAAAAATAATACGGCTGCTAAAAATAAAGCGGTTAGCTTATTGTTCGATATTTCTACCGATTTGCCCGATCAGCTATTAGTCGATAACTATAATTTATATAAAGTCTTGGATATCATCATCTCCAATGCCATTCGCTTTACCCAAATGGGGTCTATTATCATTAAGGCAGAGATAACAGATGACCATTATTTAACGGTAACGGTAACAGATACGGGAACGGGTATTTCAGCAGCACAATTAAACAACTTGTTTAACGCCTTTCCTATCAGCCAGGAACAAAATGCCAGATACCGGAAATTCGGTTTGCGCTTATCCATTGCCAAGAAAATGCTGCAATTAATAGGTGGTGATATTAGGGTACACAGTGAAGAAGCCAAAGGCACCCAAGTCTCTATTACCTTACCCTATGAGGCTGTTGATGAAATGAGCGTACCTGAGGCAAAGGCAGAATTAGCCATCAGCCCTTTAACTATTCTGGTGGTTGAAGACGATCCGGTAAGCTCGGAAATTGAAGTCACGTTGTTAACCAAATTGGGTCATAGGGTTGATGCAGTAGCCACTGGCATGGCAGCGGTAAAACAGTTTAACCAAAAGCAGTATGACTTAATCTTTATGGATATCACCTTGTCGGATATCTCTGGCCTAGATGCAACTAAGCTTATTCATAAGAAAGATAAGGCTATTCCAATCGTAGCCATTACCTCACACTCCAGTGAAGAGGCTATCGATGATTTATTATCACAAGGTATTCTCACCGTCATTCCTAAACCGATTAGTCAGGCCGCTTTTGAAGAGTTTTTTGCTAATTATGCTAAGTTGCTCAGAGATGAAAGCGATTAAAATATCGCCAATACTTCCATCACGGGTTTGCGCTGCTTACCATTACGGCTAATGCTGCGGGCTACGGGAAACCGTATGATCCTAGCGGCCTTATAAAGTTCGGGTATCAATGGATGATCATGGTTAGAAATAATGATTGGAATACCTCTGTTGGTTAACTGCTCGGCTTGTTTAGCTAAAATTTCTTGTTCGGCCCAGGAAAATCCCTTTGCACTATATTGGGTAAAATTAGCGGTGGCTGTTAAGGGTAAATAGGGTGGATCGCAATAGACCACATCACCAGGAATTGCTAATTGTAAGGTGGTTTGAAAATCGGCATGCTGAAATACGGCGTTTTGTGCCTTATGATGAAAGGTTAACATTTCCTTATAAGGAAAATAAGGCTTAAGATGTTGGCCAAAGGGTACATTATATCCGCCATTCGTATTATAACGGCATAAACCGTTATAACCATGCCGGTTTAAATAGAGAAATAAAGCTGCTTTGCGACGCAAGTCTTGAGTGCTGTTAAATTGTTCACGCAAGTCATAGTAACAGCTGGAATTATTATTAGCAGTGTTGAAAAAAGCCTGGCAATACTCTATAAAAGATAGTCCCTCGTGTTGTACGTATTGGTAGAGACTAATAAGGTCGTAATTAGTTTCTGCTAGCAAATAATGTTGATAATCCGTATTTAAAAATACGGCGGCTGAACCCGCAAATGGCTCAATAAGCCGCTTGGCTTCGGGTAAGATAGCTTTTAACTGGCGCATAAGGCGATATTTATTGCCAGCCCATTTTAAGAACGGACGCAAGCTAATTCTCCAATACAAGAGTGATTAAATCTGGCATTATATGTGATTTAATTAGCTAAGCTAATGGTTTTTACCGAAATGATGAGCACACGCGATAAATTAATGCAATTTAACTTGCTATTGACAGAAAAGGATTTAGATACGGAGTCTATTACGGATTGGCTAGTTAGCTTGCCTTTATCCCAGCTTATTTTTACCAGTAAGTTGCTTTATAAAGCCATCAGTAAAATTCAAAAAAATGCCTTATCCACTGTTTCATCGGTCGTTTCTCTTAGTTTAATTCACCGCACTCTCCAGCAATACAGCCAACAATATAGCAGAGATTATCTATTACATAATTTAGCGAATTATCAAAAAAAATTTCGTTCAATTATTTATTTAGATGCCCTGCAACTTAAATTTGCTCAAACAAGCTTGAGCCTATTAAATATCCAGGGTAAAAAATTAAGCTCGGCTGAAAAGGGATGGTTGATTCACCGGGCTATGAGCGAGATAGGATTGCTATTGTTGCGCAGGGCTCAGGCTTATCTTTTTCCACCTAAGGGTGCTTGGCGCTTGCTACATAAGTTATATCACTATGCTACAGCTCAACAATTACTCAATAACCCCGTTACCGAGGTAACTTTTCAGGGAGTAACCCATACTACGATAGCGCAACTCTATAAGCGTATTGTATTATTGGCATTAGCGAATACTCCACAATTGCAACAGCAGGATATGGATAGGTTGTATTTATTAGCCAATGAATGGGCCGATAAATTGCGTTTGGAAGCGATTCATCCGCAGGCCTACATGCTATGTTTTGATACTGATTTACCGCCCTTCCACCAAGCAAAGCTGCCAAAAAATGCAGCCAAAGTAGGCTGTTATATCCAGCTTGATGGCTTAATTAGCCATTTACAGCAATTGCTGGCTACTCAAATGGCCACTCCAGGTAAAATCAAACAAGGTCTTGCCAATCATGTGCTGGAGTACTTGATTAACTTATGGTCAAATCGTCCGCCACGTAGATTTGCCCGCATTCCAGAAACAGGCACTATTGAGGTTTGTATTGGTCTAGCCGCTGTTCATTATAGGGTGAATAATCATTACGATTTAGTGGATGGTTTTACCCGTCATTTAACAAGCGCGACTACTCCATCTCCGAACCCTGAATTAGGTTTTCAAACGCCAGAGAACACGCCCGTTTTAATTCCTGGTGAATTAAATAACTTGAATCAAGAGCCCGATGCTTGGCAGGTTCACCAAGCAAGAATTGAGCGCGAAGAAGCAGATAGCAAGGCAGATGCTTTAGCGAGTAGTTATCAAACTTATCACTGGCAGGCAGTAAATTCTAGTGCGCAAGGTTATGGTCTATGTATTACGGGACAAATACCCGAGCTACTGCAAGTGGGTAAAATTATTGGAATTAAGGCAGAAAGCGCCTGGTATATTGGTACCATCCGTTGGCTACAATATAATTCCGCCAAGGGTTATCTCCAAGCGGGCGTTGAATTATTAGCACCGCAAGCAAGAGGAGTTGCCTTGCAACTAGAGTCTCAAAACCAGCAGTTTCATGGTTTGTTGCTGTCTAACATGCTTGGTGCTAATCATTCCGCCAGCTTAATTACGCCGGCATTGATTTATCAAGAGGGGGAAGTGTTGACTATGCAAGAGCTTGCCCAGCATTATAAGGTCAAATTAACTAAACTCTTGGCACAAAATCATAATTATGCGCAGTTTGAGTTTACCGTCATTTAAGCTGCTATGATTTTTTATAGTTGCCAATGTAATCCTAAATAACTAACAAACGGCTTTAGGCATAAGTTACTGCGGATGAAAGATCACTGTATTTTTCAGCCGACATTTCTAGACCTTTGTGAAAAAATTTAGAATTGGTATTTTTTGTCTAAAATTTATACAGATTAAGATGCTTTATACTCGAAACAAGAAATTAGCAAAAGCATTATAAAGAGCAATAATTACGATTTGGTAAAGTCAATCAAATGATATTATATCTTTTAGATCATTAAAAGGGGCGGATTTGCTTAATTGCTAAAAATTGGCTAGAGGGTCTAGAAATGTAGGTCATACGTAAATTTATCACCTTCCTCAAAACCAAAGCTATCCAAGTAGATACGGTGGGCGTTATCTGAAAATGCAGGCCCACCCCTATAACTTATGCCATAATCTTTCCCATAAATATGAAATTGATGCAAATGTTCATCCTTCCAACCAAAAACAGTTTGGATAATAAGGTGTAAGTCGGCTAATGAAGTAATACCTGAAATACGAAGTCGACGCCATATCAAGGGGCTAATACCACGAAGGGCTATTTTTAGGGTATAGAGTTTCATACTGACAGCTGTTTATAGCAAAGTAGATGATAAATTATGGCCCCAAATCTTTAACAATAGCAAATCCGTGCTAAATTGCCCCCCGGAGTTTTATGCTCTCTGGGCATCACACAATGTCCACCTGGTAGTGTTCCGACTCATATAACTCATAGTAAATATCAGGTGTTTTATACGAAGCAGTATAGTACTTGGCTTCAGCTTTAAAGTTATTTGGCAGCGCCTCTTTTGCCCAGCCAGGAAAATCCGCCATACGGCGTAAACGTTTCTTGACTATTGCACTTGTAGCCACTGGTAAAGCGGCTTTTAGATTGGCAGCACTAGCCGGCGGTAAGGTGGTTAAAGCCTTTATCAATTTTTGCGGTGGCGCCGCCGCATGCACCGCTGTGAATACGTTATCGATGGTATTAGCCAATCCTGCCCCCACCGCTGCTGCAGGTGCTATACCCGCAGGAGCCACTACAGGTAAAGCAGGCATTGCCGGCAGCATAGCAGGAGCTACACCAGGTAGCGCGGCTGGCGCTACGGTAGGCAGTGCTACCGGCAAATTGCCTGGTAAAGCAGCCGGAGCCACACCCGGTGCGGCCGGGGGAAACATCCCAAGTGCGGCCGCTGTTGGGAAAACGCCGGGTAAAGCCGCCACTATCAGCGGAGCCACGACTGGGGGCGGCATGACGAACCCACTACCTGTAAGCGCTGCTTGCTCAACCGGTGTTACGCCATTGTATACGGTTAACCCCAAGCTAGGATCCAGCGCCAGAATAGCCACTAGTACAGCAGCATTGAGCACAATCAAGCTGCTGGCTATCGGCAGAAGATTGGCAGCCGGCATTAGCTGCAAAATAGTGAGCATGTTGGCCGCCGGATTGCTTGCCAGCAGCTGAGCAGCATTAGCCGGTATGACATGAGCTAAAAGGTCTGCCCGATAATTATCGTTGGCAAATCCAGTGAACAAGGCATTGGCATTTGCCAGATTAGCCGTAATCAAGTGGTTGAATAAAGGTCCGCCCAGGTCAACCGGTAATGCCGTCAGTGCCGCTACAATACCCCCAGGCGGCGCCACAGCGGACATCTGATTCAAGATATTAGTGCCATGAACCACATTGGTCAGCATGAGAGTACCGATTAAATTGCCGGCCGCAGCAGGGGGCAATAGCTGTAAAACAGGCGCAATAGCGGCCGCCGTCGAGCCGTCTATTATTTGTACGGCGTCGGCGGGCACTATGCCGCCTATAATATCCGCTTTATAGTTGTTGTTAGGAATAGCGTTGAATACGCTCAGCGTGTTAGCCACACTTGTCACCAGCAACTGATTGAAAATTGCTCCCGCATGTGCCACAGGCAGTTGAATGAGAATAGGGCCTATAGCCGCGATATGCGTTAGTTCTAGTAAGAGTTCACCGGCTAAAGCCGGCTGCATGGTACCTATGATATCAGTGGCTTCGGCCGCCATAGCTGCAAGCATTTCCTCGATAACCGAGCGGGCACTAGCTATACTCACCCCCATTAAGTTATCGAGCAAGCTGGCTGCCACCGTAGCCGTCAACTCAACCATGATATTCTCAACGTTGGTAAAAAGTCCTATGGCGCCCCGGTTCAAAATAGCTGCCGCATCTGCAGGAACTGCCGCATGCATGGCGGCCAAAATCTCCGCTTTAAGACCATCGGCGGTCAACTCGTTCATTAACATAGCTGCTCGAGCGGCCGAATGATTGGTAACCAAAGCATGAAAGATAGGCTGGATGTTGGCCATCGGCAATAAGTCTAAGACTAGAACCATACCCGCTGTACCGGCGTTATAGGGTAGATCCACCATCAGTTGGGCTGCAACATTTATGTTCATAGCGGCTAAATAATCGGCCGCATGCCCCGCGGCAATACCGAGCAGCACCTGAGTTGCATCATAGCTGTCCAAAGGAGTCAGCGCATCTAGAATAAGCGCTGCTTGCGCGGTAGGCAACAGCTGTATAATCTGGATCACTTCAGCATTATTGATCGCATCTAGAATAGCCGCCGCGTTGGCCGCTGGAATATTGGCCGCGATATTGGCTGCATGATTGTCATGGCCAAGCGCTACCATGGTTGTTAACATCTCAGGCGCCCTAGCCCCTAAATTGTTGGTTAGTCCGGCGGCATTAGCTACATTAGCTGTCGCTTCATCGGCGATAAGCTCGGCAATTCTATCGGCTGACATCAGCGTTAGCGAGGGATCTAAGTTTCCTGCCGCCGCTATCAATATTTGACGCGCATCGCCTGCCGAATAATCAGACAAAATGTCTGCGGCAGCCTCTTGATTTATGGTTTGCAGAATTTGGGCGGCATCGGCAATGGCCGTCATGCCTGGAGCGGCGCCAGGAAATCCTGCTGGCGCCGCGTTCGGCAATGCTGCCGGCATAGCATTGGGTAGCGCAGCGGGCAGCGCTCCTCCGGCCACGGCAGGAGCTACGAAACCTATGCCTGTCAAAGCTAGCTGAACTCCTCCAGGCAAACCCGCGTGCACCGTGACGGCCAAAGGCCCAGGTAAAGCCGTTAGAATTGCCGCCAAGGTGTTAATTCCCCCCCCGATTGCCGCTAGCGCACTCAATATAGCTAGCAGATTAGCCAGGGGAATCAGTTGCAAAACAACTACAGCGCCCGCACCCATACCGTGGACAATAGCGGCGGCATCGACATTGTTCATGCTGCCTAGCATCTCGGCTTGATGATTATTCGTCGGCAGGGCTGCAATAATACTTGCGGCATTGGCGGCACTTAATCCTGCCACTGCATTTACGATAGGTACGGCAAGCGCCGTTGGTATAAGTTGTAAAATGGCCGCTGCGTTAGCAGGCGCAGCCGGCAACATGGCATTTAACAGTTGAGCCGCAGCGGCAGGATTAAGGTTGCCTACAATATCTGCCGTGTGGTTATTATTGGGCATGTGACCCAAAACATTACCCGCCAGGGCCAGGTTTACTCCTGCTACTGCGTCGAGAATGGGCGCAACGGTAGCCGCTGGCACGTGCACCAACACGGAAGCGGCGGCAAGATCCCCTAAACCATTAACTATTTGAGCTGCCACCGCCGGCGTAGCCGATGCACTGGTCAAGATATGGGCGATGTCTACCACCGGTACCGGTAGCGTCAAAGTCCTGAGTACTTCAGCTAACACTTGCGGTAAACCGCCCAAAGCGTTAGCAATATCGGTCACCACGGGTGCCGTCACCAAGGTAGCAAGGTCATCAAGCTCCTCTTCTATGTTATCGATGATATAATCCGGCAAACCTTTATAATTAGGGGTAACCGTATAATCTATCCAAGCATGATAGTAGTTATTTTTTATTGTATCGTCGTCTTGTACCAACGCGTACCCTATTTCATTGGCTACCGTTCCGCCGGGCGGAATGGCAGCGGCTGCCGCAGGCGCTGCTCCGGGGTGGGGGACTACGCCGGCGGCGTAGTGCGTGTTATCCGCGGCTACCCGGTATAGTTGAGCGTGCTTTACGGCTTTATTGCTTACCGGTATGACTCCAGCGGCGACTTCCGGCCAATACAGCACATCTTCATTAGTAGTGGCATCTTGGGTTTGCTGGATGCCTGCTATAGCCATATCGGCTTCATATTGAGCTCTATTACCAGGCAGTGATTTGTAATTTTTAAGGATTGAGTTTTGAACCGGCTTTTCAACCTTATGAAGATGACTGGGGTTATTGCTTTTTTTGGTGCCAAGAAAAATGTTTTCTTGGACTGGATCATTGAGCGCTGCGGGATCCAAGTGATGATTAAGTGCGTGCATCTTGGTCACAGCCTGGTTTTTTCCAATACTCGGATCATTCAATAAGCCTCCCTGTCTTGACCACACTTTAGCTCCTGCAGCATTTTTACTATAGCGCAACATATTGTTTGGCGTAGCCGGATCGGAGGCTACATTAGCGGCGTTTTCACCTGCGGTTATAATATTTGCCGGACCGTTACACGCGTTGGTTGTGGCAAAACCGCCTGGTAGTGCAACGTTGTGGCCAGGATAGTTGATATTTACCGGTGTACCGAGATCCGTAGCCGCCATTCTATCAGGCGCGCGGAATTTCCGATTCAACAGCTGCACGGTTGCACCATCCGGCTTGTAATTGTAAGTCGGACTAGCTTTATGTGGCGCAACGCCCTTACTCCAAGCTGAGTTCAATGCACCCTGAATACCCTTAGCCTGGTTAAGCTCATCGAGTAAAGCTTCGGCCGAATCGCCGCGCGTTACCGCAGCCGCCACGTCATCAGCGTGACGCTCGTAGAGATCGCCCGGTAAACCTATGCCATTGCTAAGGTCAACTCCTATACGCTGCTGCACCACGTGAGCTGCTTCGTGTGCCACGGTGAATAGGTCGGGATTTGAGCTGGCAAAGGCTATCTTATTGCCGGTAGCATAAGCTGTAGCACCCAAGGCATGACTTGCGGCTGCAGCCTCAGGGTCGGTATAGGCGCTAACATCGCTGATATCGTAAACTCCAAACGATGCTTGAATTTGCTCGTAATACGGCAAGTGCTCGCCACTGCCCATGACGCCTTGTTTTGCGATTTGGTGTATGGCCGAGGGCATTTTAGCGCTTATCTTTTGGCTGGCGGCTAGGCCAGCGGTATGTGAATCGGCTGTTTCGCTATTTGTTAGCTTACTGTCAGCGCCGGTGTCTGAGCTATTATTTTTTTGCTGCTGTACGGCGGGAGCTAAAGTCTGTTCCAGCATAATTTTTTCCTTAATAACAAAATTAACCGCTGAGAGATTGGGGGATTAATGCCGGCCCCGATTTACATCGGCTGCAAATAGCCGTTGCTTCTTAGTCAGCAGCTCTAGGTAAATAAATCAATGTGTTCTAAGCTTTTTGGCGTGAGGTTCATCAAGCTGCTCTAGTGGCTTGGCCTGCATCGGCTTAAACAGCGAGAAGTGTTTGCTATAGCAAAGACTCTCGGCTGGAAGCGTTGGTCGCTCCATAATGCTAAACTCAGCAAGGTTGGGCACGCTTCTGACGTGCTGTAACATAAATAGCAGACATTGGTAGACTTGCTCATCTGTTTTGCCTATGTGAGCAGCATGCCGAAGATCCCAGATGGCTAAATAAGATGTTACGCCTAAAAAAGCCATGATCTGCACGACAAGCTCAGCCGGTAAACCTAACGCTCCTGTAGGATGAGTCCAACTTTGCAGCTGTCTTATACTGCTGCTGACAAAGCGGTTTCGTCTTTCTTCTACTGCCTGCTGATTGCGGCACAACGCTTGCTTTACTTGCTGTGCCGCATTTTCACTCATAGAATTACCCACCATATCCAGCGCGGTTAAAAAAGGGTTAGCAGCTAAAGCCATGGCTCCCACATCGGTTATTTGATTGAATTTAACGTCCAGCATAACTAAACTTGGGTGATCTGCTAAGAGCTTTGCGCCAGCATCATCTATTCGATTGATACTCAAGTTGAGTGAAGTCAGCCGGGGATTAGTTACCAAGACTTTAGCTGCATCTACACCTAGCTGATTATTAGTTAAATTCAGCGAGGTTAAAGTAGGATGAGAGGCGATAAACGCCATCGCCTGGTAGTTTAATTGTGTGTAGCTAATGTCTAAAACTCTTAGGCGATGGTTGGCAAGCAGTGCCTGCGCCGCGCTTGGTACCAAGGGATTATAGCCTTGATTGAGTGAGATTAAACGCCGGTTCTCAGCCAGCATTTGGGTCCCAGCGAGAGTTAGCTGATTGGCAGCCACGGCAAGCGTTGTTAACCTAGGATTGGCCGCTAGCGCCCTAGCGCCTTCATCTCCTATCATATTATAACTCAGGTTAAGTTCGACTAGGTTTGGGCTAAGGGCTAAAGCCTGAGCGGCTTCTTCAGTGAGTTGATTGAAGCAGGCGCTAAGTGAGGTTAAGCGGCTACTGCCAGCTAACAATTTGGCACCCTCTATTCCTATCTGGCTGTTGTCAACGTTAAGTATGCGTATGCTATGGCTAAGACTCAATACTCGACAGCTCTCAATGCCTACTGGCAAGCTAATTAAATTAAGGTCGATCAAAGCAAAACTTTGGCTTAGCGCCTTAATCCCCGCTGTTCCAATATCCGTACCGCCCACTTTGAGTGCAACCAAGCGGGGACATGAGGCCAAAACTTTAGCCCCTTCTGCCGCTATTTTATTTCTACTCAGGTTTAAAGAGGTAAAACCGGTATAAGCAGCCAGCATATGCGCCAACTCCTGTATATCGGTCGCTGTGAGCGAGCTGTTCGCTAAGTCAAGCATAATCAACCGCGCATCTGGTTTTGCTAGTTGCTGTAGTACAAAGGATTTATCTAACATGAAGTCACCTTAAAGAACGCTTAGTTATTTAGTTGTAGCTGGGCTATCCAACCCCTAGCGAGGATGTAGTCTGGATTAAGCTCTAACGTTTGTTTAAACTTTTCTATAGCGTGCTGCTTTTGATTAAGGAAAGTATAACAAAGCCCCATGTTGTAGATGACGCTTTCCAACTTTTGCTCGTTGGCCAGCGACAGGGTGTAATAGTGTAGCGCCTGTTCGTAATATTTTAGCTCTTGTAGCACAAAACCGACGTTGGCCAGTGTACAGCATTGTCCGGGGATAAAATAAGCTTTGGCGGCTATTTTAGGCAGCCCCTGATAAAGGTCTTGGACTGCCGAAGCTGCATAAGGCTGATGGATCTCCCGCAAAATGGCATCAAGGCAAGCGTTAAACACTTGGGGATCCCATTGGGTTAAACTTAAACAGGCAACGATATTGTTTAGCCGGTGATAACCGCTAGTTTTAGCCAGAATTTCATAAATATTGAGCATATTACCGGGACTAAACACGTTCAAGCACATTTCTAATGCCTGATAGGTCAACGGCATGGTAGCTAAGCTGCCGTTAGCCCAATATAGACAAGTTTGAATACTGTGCTGAGTGCTTTGATGATAATAGTCGCCGCCCCTAACCTTAAAATAATAAGCTAATGCCTCAAAATTAACCATCATGGAAAAACAACCCGTATGAAAAGCTAGATCCGGCTCAAATCTACCGTAGTAATGCTGATAATCGATGTAACCTTTATCGGTTACGAGCATTAGCATACGGTCGTGGCTGATTCGCCGCAACGTGTTGATAGCCTCTATGCTACCTATCGGTATGGTTAAAAAGTGGTCGTTACACGTGGCTATGTTGTCGTTGATGAAGCGATTAAGCCCCTCTTCGCTATACCGAGCCCAACTGATGGGGTTATAGTCAAGCTTGCTGTCCAGCGACTTCAATCCGATAAGCTGGTCGGATGAAGCCAAGTTCGGATAGGCATCTATTTCCGGTGTAAACAAAATTTCGTACAAGGTGCCGTTTCTCAACTTAAACACATCGTGCGCCAAGGTATCAAGTAAGTAATTGGCAATAAAAATATATTGAGCCTCGATGTGTTCATCCAGCGAATACTGGCCCCGGCGCAAGTTAAACGCGTTGTCCTGCAACAAGTCAAATTGGGCAAAATCCAGCAAGCCTTCGTTGAGATAAGGCTGAAAGGCCTTGTGTTGTTCCCAAAAATCAACATTGCTTGCCACTAAATCTGACATCACGTAAACAAACCTTGGGAGCAGGTCGCCTAAAGAGCGCTTAAGTTCGGCTAAGCGCTGCAAAAGATAAAACGAAAATGTGCCGCTTCCGCAACCCATTTCAACGATATAAACAGGCTCGTGCGTCAGCTTATTCTGTGCCTTTAGCTCTTGCATAAAGGTCACGATAATATGGGCGTAACTGTTGGCAATACTAGGATTACTGGTGGCATAAAACGGTACTCTGCGGTTCCAGGCATCGATACCCTGTTTTTGATAAAAATCACCTTGTTTTTGCCATAGGTTTGTCTGTGATAATCTGACTTTGGGTTTCAAGTTATAGTTTCCTTCAATTAATAAGCATTCCTGATTCGCTTGATAAACGGCACACAGCTTGGCTAACAAGCGTTGCAGCGTATATAAAGCGGAGGTGAAAGCACGGATAAGCGGGTAATTAGAGGGCCTACGCTCTAAACCACCAAATTTCCGACAGGGCAATTTTTCGTGAATTTTGTTTAATTTTTTATCACAAATCTGTTGTTGAATAATATGGGTCGCTTCATGCGCAGCGGTATGGATTACTATCCGAAAACGCCACTTTAGTACCAGTTGCATAAGCTTGCGCTCCTATTGAGCAGCTGGCGGCGGCTGCCTGATTCCCGGTATATGCCTGCACATGACTTACATCATAGCGTCCGAACGAGCCTTGAATTTTGTCATAGTGTGGTAGCTGACTACCTGTACCTTGCATACCGGTGGCTGCGATATTATGGATAATTGAAGTATCACTGTCTTGCTTTTGGATCTGCGCCAACAATTGCACTACCGCATGATTACCAATGGTTTGTTATAATAACATCACACCCTGCTTCATTTGCAAAGGATTATTTTTACCTGCTTGGATGCATTGTAAGGCTAAACCCGCATGACCATTATAGGCTATAGAGCTGACTAACGGTTCAGCAGGTGGTGATAGGGTTGTTTGTTTAGTCGATTGAATATCTTTTTGCTGAGTGGTTTGGGCCATGATTAAATTCCAGGCAATAAAAAAGCCCTGGCAGAGTAATCTGACAGGGCTTATAATAAAATAATTATAGGCTACCAAAAATTATACTATTTTAGTTAACCTCTATCAAGGCAATTCTACTTTTTATTTTGAAATTCCCCAGAACGTTACATCATCAATACCTTTGGTCAAGGTACGGGCATGGAACCTGTGCAAACAGCAAGACATGTAAAATCCGAAGTAACAGCGCATATGCTTTCTTGGATTAATCGCCGGCATGTAAATTTAAAGTTACTCGATGCGGCGCAGATGGCGCCTTGTGCATTATCGTTATAAACACAAAGGCGGTATTGCCTACTATCATGTGGCCGATAATTATATTGCCTTATTTTCAACAAAGGCTAGTTTCCCTAGCAAATATCTTTAACTATTTCATTTTTTAAGGCCATTTCCTCGCCGTATGAATAAGGCGCACAATAAATAGAGTATCTAGCCGTATTTGGTAAACAATAATGAGCGGCGTACTACTTACTACTAATTCTTTGGTATACGGTACACGGCCAGGACGGCCAATACTGGGAAAAGTCACTATATTCTCAACCGCTTCCATAACCCGCTGAATAACCGCATGAGCTGCGCTGGGTTTATCTTGGCTAATATAGTCTTTCGTTGCTTGTAAATCCTGTAGGGCGAGCCTAGAAAGCTTAATCTTCAAGGACTTGCCCCCATTGTTTCTTTACTTCGGTAAAGTCCACAACTGCGCCTTGATCTATTTCTTGCAAGCCCGCTTGTATTGCTTGCACTTGCCATTCGTGAATATCTAAATATTCCTCAATCGCCTCAGCCGCCAAATAGGATTTTGAGCGGTCAACGGTTTTGGCTAAGTTTTCTAGACGCTCAGCAATGGCCGTAGGCACTCTAACTGAAATAAGCGCGGAAGCAGCAGCCATATTTACCTCGTTGTATACATTAAAATATAATAAACATCACATATATTTATAGTAGCATCTTTTCAAAATCATACAAGCTATACACTTACCAACAGCATAGAACAAATACCACGCACTTAATTTATAACAAGTATCCTACCGATACTAGGATCTGTTGGCATTGGGTTAGTATAAACGCAAGAAGAGGGAAGCTAGGGAAAATTTGCGCAAAAAAAGGTAGTTTGTTGTAACTAAATAATCGTTTCTACATGATTGATATCCGGCCATAACTCGCGGACTAAGCCGTCATTTATACTGTAAACCCAGCCGTGTAAGAATAATTTTTGGCCACGTTGCCAAGCCGATTGAATGATGGTGGTGCGGCATACATTGTTAAGCTGTTCACGCACGTTCAGTTCACAAAGCCTTTGTAGTTGCGCTTCTTTGCTGGGTAATTCAGCGAGTTCTGTACGATATTTTTGATGAATGTCTTGAATATGCCGTAGCCAATTATCGACTAAGCCACGTTGTTCAATACGCGTGGCTGCCTCAATGCCTCCACAGCCATAGTGGCCGCAGACAATGATATGCTCTACCTTTAGGACTTCTACAGCATATTCAATAACAGAAAGCGCATTAAAATCGGTATGGATGACTAAATTAGCCACATTGCGATGTACAAAGACTTCGCCGGGGGCTAAGCCAATGATTTGATTGGCGGGCACGCGACTGTCGGCGCAGCCAATCCAAAGGTATTTTGGCTTTTGCTGTTTAGTCAGTTGCTGAAAAAAATCAGGATCTTGCGCTATTTTGCTAGCCGCCCAATTGCGGTTATTGGCTAGCAAGTGATCTAACAGAGACATAAGCTTAAATCTCTACCATTTCAAAGTCTTCTTTGGTGGCATCACAGTCGGGGCAACGCCAATTAATAGGCACATCTTCCCAACGGGTGCCAGGTGCAATACCATCGTCTGGCCAGCCTTTTTCTTCGTCATAAATAAGCCCGCAAAGCAGGCACATATACTTTTTGTATTCGCCCATATCTTAATCTCACATAAGGTTGTTAATATGTCGAATACTATATTGCAGTGAATATTTTTTGCAACTCATTATTCCAGTTATTAGCTAATCCCCTTTCTTTTAATAAGCTTAGTTTTGGATAAACGCACTAAGGCTCAAAAGGTGAGTTAACCTGGGAATAGTATACAGTTGTGAATAAAAGATAATAATAGCCTAGTGGATATTGACTTAAGTTATTTTAAGGGTTGCTATAACAAGCTCTTGACAAGGTGTAGAAAATTCATCTACTCACAATTCCTGTGGATAACTCTGTGTGCAACTCACAGAGGCCATGCACTGACTTAGCTCCACTTGCCTGGTCAAAAAACAATCAATAAGCGATAGGTCCCGAATCAGGATAGCCAAATTGAATAAAACGGAGTCAGTTACCAAATGAGTGGTTTTCTAATATGGCAATAAGGTGTTTGACCATTTTTTTGATAATACGCTTGGTGATAATCCTCGGCTGGCCAAAAAGTCATTGCTGGGTAAAGCCGGGTTGCTACTTTGTATCCCTGAGTGATTAGCTGTTCGATTTTTTGCTTGGCCGTGTGTTGCTGTGGTTCGGTAAAATAGAAAATAGCACTTAAGTACTGTGGACCTATGTCAGGCCCTTGACCATTGATTTGCGTAAAATTGTGAATTTCGAAAAAATAACCTAGTAAATCACTTAAGGTGATTTGCTTAGGATCAAATACAATCCGGACTGCTTCAAGATGGCCGGTATTTTTGCTGCATACTGCCTCATAACTTGGGTAAGATAATAGCCCTCCACTATAGCCGACTTCAGTTAATAATATCCCTTTCACGGGTTTAAATAAATGTTCAACCCCCCAAAAGCAACCCGCGGCCAAAATGATTTCTTCGCTGTTTAATACCGCTTTATCGTTAACAAATTCTATAGCTAGCGAATTGACGCAATGGCGGGTATTGGCTGAAGTAAATCCCTCACCGGTAAAAACATGCCCTAAATGACCATTACAGCCCCTACACAAAATTTCTATTCTGCGGCCATCCTTATCGGGCTTACGAAGGACGGCACCCGGAATTTCTTGGTCAAAACTGGGCCAACCACACCCCGAATGAAACTGATTATTTCCCCTAAATAACGCAAGCCCACAACCTCGGCAAAGGTAGGTGCCGCTGGCAAGGCTGTCATAATACTTACCAGAAAAAGGTGACTCGGTAGCTTTAGCTTGCAAAATGCGTAAAACTTCTGGAGTTAGGGAAGCATATTTATTCATAACAGACTCTTAAGGATTTACATAAAAAAAGTTTAACCAAACTGGGGTTACTTAATAATCTTCACCCTGAAATAGGGAGGGTTTATAAAAAATATTGATCAAAATTAGGTAGTACAATACTCTATAGCCCTATTTTAACTGATTCGGGAAGATATATCATGACCCTTTCTGCCGATTTATACCAGCGTGCCCAGCAACTTATCCCTGGTGGAGTTAACTCACCCGTGCGTGCCTTTCGTGGAGTAGGTGGTAATCCTTTATTCATTAAGCGGGCGGAAGGGGCTTATTTGATTGATGAAGATGAAAATGCCTATGTGGATTATGTGGGTTCTTGGGGGCCCATGATTTTAGGCCATGCTCACCCTGCCGTGGTTGAAGCTGTGCAGGCTCAAGCCAGCTTGGGTTTGAGCTATGGCGCGCCTACACGGCTTGAGGTTACCATGGCCGAGCGCATCAATGAATTAGTGCCCAGTATGGAAATGGTGCGGATGGTGAATTCGGGCACCGAGGCTACCATGAGTGCGATTCGTTTGGCACGCGGTTTTACTAAGCGAGATAAAATCGTTAAGTTCGCGGGCTGTTATCATGGACATAGTGATTCACTATTAGTGAAAGCGGGTTCGGGTATTTTAACTTTAGGTATTCCCGATTCGGCTGGCGTACCAGAAGAATTGGCTAAACATACGCTAACCTGTAGTTATAATAAGCTTGCCGAAGTTGAGCAGCTATTTGCCGAATTAGGCGAGCAAATTGCCGCTATTATTGTTGAGCCCGTGGCAGGTAATATGGGTTGCATTCCACCCGTTCCGGGTTTTTTAGCAGGGTTACGTAAACTGTGTGATAGCTATGGTAGTGTGCTCATTTTTGATGAGGTGATGACGGGGTTTAGAGTGGCCCTAGGTGGCGCACAACAACTTTATAATATTAAACCCGATTTAACGACCTTAGGTAAAATTATTGGTGGAGGCATGCCGGTAGGTGCCTTTGGCGGCCGTAAAGATATCATGCAATGCATAGCCCCGTTAGGCGCTGTCTATCAGGCGGGTACTCTATCGGGTAATCCCATGGCAATGGCCGCGGGTATTGTAACCTTGGATGGTATAACTAAACCTTATTTTTATGAGGGATTAGAACGCACGGCTAAATTACTGGTCACCGGGCTTTTAGCCATTGCAAAACACACGGGTATTGCTATTCAAGCTACTCATGTGGGGAGTATGTTTGGCCTGTTTTTTGCCGAACACCCCGTACATAATTACGAAGATGTTAAGCATAGCCAGGTAGAGCGGTTTAAAAAGTTTTTCCATGGCATGCTGCAAGAGGGTATTTATTTAGCCCCTTCCGCATTTGAGGCAGGATTTATATCGGCCGCTCATGGTGAAAAAGAGTTGGCAAAAACCTTGCAAGCGGCAGAGAAAGTTTTTAAAACGCTAGGCTAGATGTTTCTAGGGTAGTGGGCCTGTTACTTGTTTATAGCAAAAGCCCACTGCCATAACCTTAATTAACCCATCCCAATTGGATGCGTTACCAGCCATTTTGTTAAGAAATAACCGCCAACTACTAGCCAAATAAAGAGTACAGTGGCTAAGTACAAGGGTTTTAAACCCACCTGTTTTATTTTGCTAAAATTTGTTTCAATACCAAGGGCTGCCATGGCTAGGGTGAGTAATAAGGTATCTAACTGATTAAGGGCATTGATGGCACTGACGGGTAATAAGTTTAAAGAATTAAAACCAACTACCGCTATAAATACCACCGCAAACCAAGGAATGGTCTTGCTAAATTTGACTTTTTGACCGGTTTGGTTGGCCCTGGCAAAATAGATGCCTAAGCCCAATAATAAAGGTGCTAGCATCATCACTCGAGTCATTTTTACAATCACCGCGGTATCGGCTGTTTGGCTGCTAATTTGTGCGCCAGCCACTAAAACTTGCGCCACCTCATGCACGGTAGCTCCGGCATAGATACCATACTGAGTATCATTGAAGCCTAAAATACCGAGATGCTGAATAAAGGGATACAAAAACATCGCGGCAGTGCCGAATAACACCACGCTAGCTACGGCAATAGAGGCTTTGTAAGGTTCGCTTTTTAATACGCTTTCGGTTGCCAATACGGCAGCCGCTCCACAAATGGCGGAACCACTGCTGATTAATAACGCGGTATCTCGGTCAAGCTTAAATACTTTGATACCAATGAGCGTGCCAAAAATTAAGGTAAGAGCTACGATCAGCAAGTCCAAAATAAAACCGGTTAGGCCAATCGATGCCACTTGCTGGAAACTAATACGAAAGCCATACAATACGATAGCAATACGTAATAACCGTTTAGCGGCAAATTGAATGCCGGGAACCCAATGACTCGGTAACTGGCTGCGTAGAGTAGCGCTATAGGTCATTCCCAATAAGATAGCGATGATCAATGGGCTGATGCCATGCTGGATAAACCAGCTCATGCCTGCCAAATAATAGCTGGTCAGGGCGAACAAACAGACGAAAAAAATACCATTTAACTTACCCAAGCGGTTTTCTCTAGCCGATATCATAGTAAACTCACAAAATGATGATGATCACTAGTATGCCTGATAATTGCTATCAATTAAAATTAATAATATTGATGTTATTAATCAATTAAATTGAATGAAAGTACCCCTTCACTTAAATAATCTTCCCTTGCCAAGTCATAGGAGTAATGCCAACATGCTGTGAATACCTCCTTGTACGCTCTATAGTTTTTCATCCTTGAAAAACAAGGTTGACTTATACCCCTATGCCCTGGCAAGGGAAGCTTATTTAATGTAAAGGGTATTATTACCTATCCTCTAGTTGAGCTACTAATGTGTTGCTAGTACCACTGCGGTTGCATGAATCACCGCGGCAATTCTTATAGCGGATTGAACGGCTACTTTGCTTACGCCATGTTGTAGTAATTGCTTGGTATGCGCCTCTATACACATCCCACAACCATTGATAGCAGAAACCGCTAGTGAATAAAGTTCAAAATCGATTTTAGCAATACCGGGGTTTCCTATCACATTCATGCGTAATTTGGCGGGCATACTGCCAAACTCTTTATCCCCCACCAAGTGTACAAAGCGATAATAAATATTATTCATCGCCATGATCGCATTGGCTGCCTTTACCGCTTCTAAATGAGCGGAGTCTAATTGAATTTCGGCTAAGAGCGCCTCGATCAAATTCTTGCTTTTAGTTGCTAGACTCGAAGCTAAGGCAATGCCGTGAATTTGGGCCAGAGACAGCTCAACCGAGCCTTCTTCCGTTAAGACATTGCCTAAATTCAATTTAATGTCTTTGGCATAATCCGGTAGTTGTTGTTTTATTGTATCTAACATGGTCGCTCTCCTTTAAGCTAATTCAAGAGTGGCTTCGCCTTTTTGCCAATTGCAAGGGCAGAGTTCATCGGTTTGTAACGCATCTAATATTCTTAGTACTTCCTTAGGATTGCGGCCCACGTTTAAATCGGTCACCATCACGAAGCGAATAATACCTTGAGGATCGACTATAAAGGTGGCGCGTTGAGAAACCCCCTCATTTTTATCTAAAATACCTAAGTGACTAGATAACTCACGTTTAATATCGGCAAGCATGGGAAACGGTAAATCGTTGAGTTCGGCCTTGTGCTGGCGCCAGGCTAAATGGACAAACTCACTGTCGACACTGGCTCCTAATACTTGGGTATCTCTATCGAGGAATTCACCATTGAGTTTACCAAACTCGGCAATTTCGGTAGGGCAGACAAAGGTAAAGTCTTTAGGCCAAAAAAATACGACTAGCCATTTACCCGCATGGGTTTTGTTATCGATTTGCGTAAAAGCACTGCTTACTTCATTAGTGACGGTTGCGGTTAAGTTAAAGTGAGGAAATTGGTCGCCTACGGTTAACATGATATCTCTCCTATTGAATTTAAAAAAAACTACAAGACAAAGATTAGCTTATTGTTTACAATAAATTAAATTGTTTGTTTTTATCGTTTTGATAGTTAATATTTATTAATATGAATTTACGGGATTTAACTTATCTAATTAAGGTGGCAGAGTTGAGGCACTTTGGCAAAGCAGCCCAGGCTTGTTTTGTAAGTCAGCCTACCTTAAGCATGCAGCTCAAAAAATTAGAAGAGCATTTGGGTGTTACGTTGTTGGAGCGTAACAATAAGCGGGTTATGTTAACCCCGATTGGTGAGCAGCTTGTGCAACGGGCTAGGCGAGTGCTGCAAGAGGTCGAGGAGCTGCAACGTTTAGCAAAAAACGCCCAAGATCCCTATGCTAAAACTTTAAGGCTAGGTGTCATTCCTACGCTAGCGCCTTATTTATTACCTAAGGTGATGCAGCCGATTAATCAAGCTTTTCCAAAGCTTATCTTGCAATTGTTCGAAGCACAGACTACCGTGCTTTTGCAAAAACTCAAATCAGCAGAACTAGATGCGGCGCTTCTAGCATTACCGCTAGAAGAGAATAACTTAGAAAGTTGTGAGTTATATCAAGAACCGTTTTATTTAGCAGTTTCCAACAATCATCCTTTAGCGGCTAAAAAGCAAGTTGACTACGACACGTTAGTTGGCCAGAGCTTATTATTATTAGATGATGGGCATTGTTTACGCGAACAAGCATTGGATGTCTGCCAGCTATTGGGCGCAAGTGAACAACAAAATTTCCGCGCAACTAGTTTAGAAACTTTGCGCCAAATGGTGAGTGTAGGTTCCGGAATTACCTTAATGCCCAAAATGGCTATACGTAAAGGAGATAAACAAATTGTCTATCTGCCTTTTACTAAGCCGCAACCTAGCCGCCGGATAGGTATAGTGTGGCGTACCACCAGCGTCGATAAAAATTTACTTGCTGAGCTAGCGGCTTTTATGCAGACCTGCTTGCAATAAAAGGAAGCCATTCTGAATCTGGCCTGGCATTTAGTAAAGGGTGTCCTAGTACATTTATCTAGGGTATAAAGCATCCAAAACTCGCGTGATAGCACTAATATCATTATTCTGAATCGATTTCACTTGAACCCATTGAGTCGTAACGCAAACAAAATTTTTATAAGCCTAGCCTGCAAAAATAAAACTGCAATATGATTTATCTGTTAAGATTTCCTTAAGTTTTGCTTGCTATAATTATGAATATATTGTAATGATCGCAATATAATAATAAAGGCGCTGATAGTTATGCTAGAAGATAGTCTAATAATAAAGGGTAAGTCTATGAATACTAATGATGAATCTACGAATAGTAATGATAAATCGCATAGCCATTTAAAAGACTCCGACACACATTCATGGACCGAATCGACAGATTTTGATGCTGTAGATACTTCCACCTATTCTGAAGTACTCACTTCATTTAGAACCTATTCTTTATGTAGTATAGAATCATTCTCTGACGAACCCATGGAGGCTAATCCAGATAATGCTGGTTCAATGGGAACTGAGGAAGCTTCAGGCCAAAAATCGCAAGACTTAATTACTCATCAGCCAGAAGCAGGACAAAATACCGAACCAACCCTTTCCCCAGATGAAGAAGAGACTCATAATGCCTTCCGCCCTGAAGAACCCATGGCGGGTAGTTCAGATAATGCTAATTCAATAAAAACTGAGGAAGTTTCAACCCAAAAAATTCGAGTTTTAATCGCTAATAATACGGCAACTCAGCCCACTAAGTCAGTACCAAAATCCAGGCAAATTGTACACGAGGCCAACCAATCCCTTGATTTTATAAATCCTTTGATCACCGGCGTCGCTTTAGTGTCATCTGCCTTACTGATGGCTCACCCCGATTCAGGCCTTATTCATATTGTAGTCGACGATAGCTTAGCCGTTGCGAGTGCTATAAGACCTATTCCCGCGATTGTTAACACCGGTCTTGACAGCGTGCAGTCTGTGTATCATGACTACGATTCCCATGCTGGGCAATCCCGTCAAACGCAACTTGGCATCACTATGTTAGCGAATCTGTTACGTGTGCCCTCCGCTATCTTATCAGATGTTGGGACAAAAGCATTGCCAGCTGCCAACCCTACGGCTGTTGGATTAGGCACAGCCGCTACAGCACTTGGCTTTGCAGCTAATGCTTTAGGTTGTATAGCCAGTGTTATTGGCATCTATTATTTCTCTTATAAGATATATCAAGTTAATAAACATGCTGAGGCCTTAAGAAGATGGGCCGATGAATTGCTTATTTTCGAACGTGTGCTAAAGCGATTGGAAAACGCTCAAGCGTTAGGTGAAATTAAGAATGAAGAGTTAGCTAGCATTAAGACTGGACTTATCCGTGCGTTAGCTCAAATCGAGGCTCAAGATGAGTATAAGAAAGCCTGGGTAGACTTGATCAAACAAAGCGAAAATATTAAACAATTAATACAAAATATCCACAATGGTTTATCAATAGTCAGTGGTTTTGTTGGTAATAATACTTTAGCAATAGAAAACGATGATAAATTGATCAAGCTACAGCAAGCTGCTAGGCAAGAGCCTAAATTACAGGTATTAAACAAGGTAGTTAAGCAAGATCCTAAGCTAGAGAATATGCGAACCGGCTTTACTAAGTTGCAAAATGCTCCCGCTAGTAACATTAATCAATTTAAGCGAGAAATAGCCTTTACTAGAAGGCAAGCTGAATTAGACATAGATAAAAAACACTTTGAATACGATAGATGTAAATTTTGGCTAGGCGTTACCGTAGTAGGGTTGGCAGTCAGTGTGACATTTTTAACCTTGAGCTGTTTAGCGTTAGCTAATCCGGCGTTTTCAATACCCATAGGGGTATATATTGCTACGGGTGCGCTATTTTTAGCCACCGTAGTGGCTATACGTGTTTATCAAGACCTTACCGCCAACCGTAATAAGCAATTAGAAGATAGCCAAGAAAAATTAACTAGCGAGAGAGAAAACCTAAAACCTGTAAGAGAAGCATCGAACCCCGAAAAAAGTGAATTATCACAACAGCAGGGTGTACCTAGTAAAGTGGAACCTAATGAAATAACGCCTACTTCTCCACAAGCCGATGACCAAAAGAAACCGTCGGGTATAAAAGGTAAACTGGCACATCTCTATAACAACAGTATATTTGGCGCAGCAACCGCTAAAGAAACTCAATCTGCAAGTCATACCAGACCAAAATCTGAGGAACCTGTAGATACAACGGGAACGCTATATGCTTTGCGCTCTACCATGCTAAGGTAAACTACCTATTAGCTGTTGTAGCAATGATCAAGAGAGAGTTGGTAAATCCTATCGACCTGACAACGCACTCGTTTTGTCTAACACCAGGGCGCCTTGCCTAATTCCTTAGCTAGAAAACGCCCTATGTTGTTCTGTATAACTTTCCTGCTCTTTTATTAAGTTGTTAAGTTTTCCTTAAGAAACCATTAAGATTTCTTTAAGCTTTACCTGCTACACTTTATTGATATTAACGATAAGTGGAGTTGGTTATGCCCGAAAAATCACTGGATGAAAATAATAGTGCGACTAAAAAGTGGTTAAATTTTAATCAAGAGTATTTGGCTCTCAATAATACCGAATTAAACTCAGCCACAAAAGCTGGTTTAAATACACCTAATCCATCTTTTGATTATATCAGTCCTGCAATCACAGGCACTACCTTAATAGCCGGTACGTTGCTTGGCAGCCACCTTCATTTAGGTTTATCTGAGCTACCTTTAAAAACGGGTTTGACTGTTTTTAATGCAGCAAAACCGGTGCCGGCCATCATGAAAACCAACCTGGATGACTCTCAAGCCCACCTTAATGATTATGATCCGCATGCCCGTGAATGCCTTCAAATTCAAAAGGCTGTTAATCTCTCTAGTAATCTTCTGAGCATTCCCTCAGCTGGGTTAAAGATAGGCGGCTCACTTTTACCTCTTGCTGGCGTGGGGGGGGCTGCTGCCTTGACTATCGCAGGGGCTGCCTTAAGCCTTGGAGCGGGTGTTTTAGGTATAGTAGCGGGTGGAATAGGAATTTATTATTATTCTTACAAAATAAATGTGGCTTGCCAGCATGCTGAAGCCTTACAAAGATGGACGAAAGAGCTAGCCATTTATCAGAAAATGCTAGCAGAAATAACTAAGTGTCAAGTTGAAGTTGCAACGATTAAGGGAAATGAGCAGGCACGAATAGGCTTATTAGGGGAAGAAGAGGTAAATCAACTCCAGGAGGGATTGTTAGTAAAACTAAAACAAGAACAATTAGCGCAACTTAAGCTAACGCTTACTAGCCTATTGGCAAAAGTATCAAATCAAGAAGATTATAAAAATGCTTGGGCACAATTAGTTAATAATAGTACAGATACCAAACAATTATTAGCTAATGTTGAAGAAGGCATTTTGCAAACCGCTGGTTTTATCGGTGGTTATCAATTACCTGCAAAAAACCAAGAATTATTAAAATTACAGGAAGCTACCCAGCAAGAACCACAATTAAAAACTTTAAAGGAAGCCGTTAGCCAAGATCCTAAATTAGCTGAGCAACGGAAAACTTATAAAGCTCTGCAAACCCTTAAAAATCAAAAGAGCGATAAGTTTAGCCAAGGATTAAGTAATGCTAAAGAACAAGCAAAATTAGATAGGGACAAGAAAAATCTGGAAATAGACGAAAACATTTTTAAATTAAAAATTACTGCCATGGGATTAATAACTAGTGGTTTAGTGTTAGCAGTTGGAGGGTTAACGCTAGCACATACTCCACCGCTTGCTATCACAGTTCTTGGTATAGCAGCCAGTTTATTAACAATTGGGATTGCTATTAGTATTTATAAATATTCTCAGACCAATCGGAGTCTTAACGAGGACTTAGACACCCAACAGCAAAAATTAATGCAAAAAAAGGCCGTTTTGTTAAATGAGCCAAATCAGACAAGGGTCGCTGATAAGCTGAATAAAAAATATCAAACAAGCGAAGGTTTTGTAGCGGTAGAAACCCTGTCTGAATTACCTGGTTTGAGGCCAAGTTGAGCTTGTTTGCGCTTTATCTACGATTCCCTAAACAAGCTCTTAATTTAGCCTATTGGCTTATAAAACAGAAAAAATTTTAGCAAAAATTAGGCAGGGGATAATCGGTAAATACCGCATCGACTCCCCAATCAAGTAATAACTCGGCCCGTTGAGAGTCGTTGACAGTATAAGCGAGCACTAAGCGTCCCGTTTGTTTAATTTGAGTAATTTGAGCGAGAGTTACATATTTTTGATTAAGATTAATTGAAACACAATTAAAGGCTTCAGCGGTCTTTTTCCAGTCACGGGGTAATTTATTGTATAGCATGGCTAAAGGTAGAGAACTATCGAGCGCATAAACGGTAGCTAAACTAAGTTGTGAAAAACTGGATATTAGCGGTTTAGCTAATTGTTGGGGCCAATACTCATGAATAATCTCTAAGGTTTTTTGCGCGGTAGCTATATCCGTGCCTCGGGTGGGTTTAATTTCGATATTGGCTTGTAAGCCAAGCTGGGCTAAACATTGAATCGTTTGTTGTAAGGTAGGGATGGGTTCATTAACAAACTCGCTATTAAACCAGGTGCCTGCATCAAGTTTGCTAAGTTCGGCATAGGTTTTGCGCGCGACCCGGCCTTTGCCATTCGTGGTGCGCCTTAGTAGAGGGTCGTGAAAAACGATGGCCTCACCACAGGCGGTTAACATGACATCAAATTCTACCCAGGAAAAACCCAACTCTTTAGCTTTTTTAAACGAGGCTAAGGTATTTTCTGGCGCTAAGCCCTTTACGCCACGATGACCGATTAATTTAGGCAAGTGTAACATTCGATTCCCTATTATAGAATATAAGGCGGACTCAAAACCATGAGGTTAAATTTTTAGCCTGTATTTTTTAGCATAAAATGTAACGAAAAACACGTTTATAAGCTAAATAAATTAATAAAAATCTTATGAAACTAGAAATATTACAGCCTGTATGATAGCTTCTTTAATACCATTTACATTAAATAATCTTCCTATGCCCTGGCAATGGAAGATTTATTAGTAGGAAGGATATAATATGGCAATGCGGCAGTTTAATGATAAACACCCTATAGTAGCTGACGATGTGTATATTGATCCCGCGGCGCTGGTGATAGGCGACGTCACTTTGGGCGCTCAAAGTTCTATCTGGCCTATGGCCGTATTGCGTGGAGATATCCACTTTATTCGTATAGGGGCTAAAACGAGTATCCAAGATGGGGTAGTCATACATGTTACTCACGCCAGCTCTTATAATCCAGTAGGGTTTCCTACTATTATTGGCGATGAGGTAACCATAGGGCATCAGGCTGTTTTACATGGATGCACCGTAGGTAATCGTTGTCTGATTGGAATTGGGGCTAAAGTTTTAGATGGCGCGGTAATTGAAGATGAGGTTTTATTGGGGGCGGGTAGTTTAGTGCCTCCGGGTAAAAAACTGGAAGGCGGTTATTTATGGTTAGGCTCCCCCGTGCAGAAAATAAGGCCCTTGACCGAAAAAGAGCGGAGTTTTTTCGTTTACAGCGCCGCTCATTATGTAAAACTACAACATCAGCACGCTAAAAAATAGCTAGTAAGTAATTAACCTAATTTTGGCTAAGCCTACTGAAGTTCAAAAAGATTAGTCAAGCGGGGAATAAGTAAACCCTTTGCCGCAGGGATGCGGCGACGGAGTCTACAGGGAGGTATTGACGGCGTGTTTACGTTTCTCCGCTTGGCTAATCTAATACACAGCTTGCTTAGCCAAAACTCAGATTAGTTAATAGCCTGTAAGCAATTGATGAATGGATTTAGTATCGGGTCTTATGCCATGCCAAAGGTAAAAGGCTTCTGCTGCTTGCTCAATAAGCATGCCTAAGCCGTTCACGGCCTGCTTTACTCCTTGCTGGCAAGCCCAAGATTGAAAAACAGTGAAGGCAGGTTGGTAATTCATATCATAACAAAAGCTGGTTGGGGTTAAGATTTCACTGGGTAAGCGTGCAAGCATCTCTGCTATTGTCTGATTAGGGATGCTATTAATAATCAGATCAAATTTTTGCTTTTTTAAACCGGTAGGTAAGCAACTCTTTAGAGAACCTAAATGCGAAAATTGCTCGACTAAACGCATGGCTTTATCTAGGCTGCGGTTTACTATGACAAGCTTAGCGGGCCGTTTTTTCAATAAGAAAGCCAAACAGCCTTGTACAGCCCCTCCGGCGCCTAAAATTAATACCTGTTGCTCGGTAATAGGACATTGATAAGTTTCGGTCAAATCATGAACTAAACCAATGCCATCGGTATTATCCCCAACACTTTGACCATCTTCATGAAAAATTATGGTATTAACTGCCTTAGCGAGTTGAGCTCGCTCACTCGGTTTATCAACCCATTGAAAAGCCTGGTTTTTAAAGGGTGCCGTAACGTTTAAACCTTTGCCTCCTTGTGCACGAAATGTTGTAACAGTGGAGACAAAATCATCAAGCGGGGCAAGTAGTTTGGTATAGCTAATGTTTTTTCCGGTTTGCTCTGCAAATAGCCGATGAATTTCGGGAGAACGGGAATGAGCTATGGGGTTACCGATCACCGTATAAAGCTCAGTCATGAAGTTTTCTTCGGTAGGCATTGGCGGCTAAATGAGCCTGTCGCGTGGGTTCTGGTAAACGATAACCACGTAAATAACTTTTAACGAGTTTAACCGCGGTAGGTAATGCGATCTTATGGCCCGTTGCAATAATTAAGGGATTGCAACGGTTTTTACTGCGCAGCAGCATCGCAATTGTTTGCTCTTGCCATAGCAAGGGCATGGTTGCGTCTGCTGCTAAGTCAAGTGTTCCAGCAGGCTTTCCTATTAAAATGGATTTAGCTACTCCTATCGTTGGAATATCGAGTAAGACACCGATATGACTGGCAATACCTAGTTTGCGTGGATGGCTAATACCATGGCCATCGACCAAAATGAGATCGGGTTTTAATGATAATTGGGCAAAAGCCTCTACTAATGCGGGGGCTTCCCTAAAGCCTAAAAAACCAGGAATATAGGGAAATTTTTGCTGCATATGCGCGCTAGCGGATGTAACTACCCGCAGGGTTTTAGCGTCTAAAACCACACAAGTCGCATAAATAATTTGCTTAGGATCGCGCCAGTTACTACTGACATCCATGCCAGCAATATATTGTATGTTATCGGGAAGTTGATCGGTGGTTATTACTTGTTGCGCTAATTGTAGCTGTAGTTTAGTTGCAACCTCTAGCGATCCGGGATATAACCACTCGCGAGGAATAGCGTTTATTTGCATATACACTCCGCTGACTTAAGTGCCTAAAAGTCTAAACGGTGAAAGTTAGGCCGGGTTGTGTAATGGCTCTCGTTGTTCAATTTTACCCGCTTTTTCCAGCATAACGATAAATTGGCTAAGGGTAAAGAGCGAATGTAGATGATAACCATGCTCTGCTAGTAACTCTTTGCCGCCTTGCTCTCTATCTAAAAAAGTTACAATATCTTTAACCATTAAGCCTGCTTGTTGCAAATCGGTAATGGTTTCAAGTACCGAATTGCCGGTAGTGACAATATCTTCAATCACTAAGCAAGTTTGCCCAGAATTAAAACTACCCGAAATGGCATTTGAAGATTTGCGGTGCAATAACATAGGAATATTATGTTCTTGTGCTAAGCAGGTTGCAATTGGAACAGCGGTATAAGGCACCCCACATAACCTATCGGCGGGGATATCTTGTACTAATTCCCAGAAATTTTTTGCCACAGTTTCTAAAATATGTGGAAAAGATATAACTGGATCAAGTTCAATATAAATGGAGGTTTTTAATCCATTTTTTAGGGTGAAATTGCCAAATTTAACCGCATTAATATCAAATAATTGGGTAATTAGATTATTATAACTCATAGATTGATTTGAAAAACTTAAGAATGGTTACCCTAACTTGAATTTATGTGAAATGCAACCTTTGTTTAATCTTTATTCCGGGAAAAAACGCTATTTTTTAATAGTGGAAAGGGGTGCAAAGTAACTCAATAGGAGAAACTAAAAAGTTGAGCCTCGCGTTAGCTAAGAAAAAGGGTATTAGCTCAAACTGAACCTTTAAAAATGGTAATTTGTTCGGGCTTGCGAGTAAACCAGGTTTCCAAAATAATTTTTGCAGATAAGCCATCGACATTGGCTTTTTTTAAGGCCTTATAACCGCCATCGGCAAATAATTCTTCTTTAGCACTGCGGGTGGTTAGTTGTTCGTCGATCCCATACACAGGAAGCCTATAGCGCATTGTTAAAGTCAGGGCGAACTCTCTGGCTGCCGCTGTAACGGCTAACTCGGTGTTGTCCAACGCTAAGGGGATCCCAACAATCAGGGCTTCGGGCTGCCATTCTTTAATTAATCTATCAAGCAAAATCCATATCGGGATGCCTTGTTTAGCCGGAATGGCATTGAGTGATGAGGCACTTTGGGTAATCAATTGCCCTGTGGCTATTCCAATGCTTTTCATGCCAAAATCAAATCCCATGAGAGTTTTATAGCACAATGGCAAAGGTTTCATGCGTGTCCGCTTATACTGGAAAGATGATTAGGATTAATCCCTAATAATGCAATGGATTCGAACCAACGTTCTTCAAATGGGGTATCAAATAAAATATGTTTATCTGCCGGAACCGTAAGCCAGGCATTTTCCTTAAGCTCATTTTCTAATTGTCCAGGGGCCCAACCCGCATAACCTAAAGAAATGATAAATTGTGGTGGACCTTCACCGGCTGCGATTGCTTCAAGGATATCCTTAGAAGTTGCAATGGCAATTTCACGCGATAGTTTTATAGCAGAACGCCATTTGTGTTCGGTAGGTTTATGGAATACAAAACCGCGTTCTTGATCAATGGGGCCGCCTGCTAACACAGGCAGTTGATTAATGGCAATATCAGGACAGTTAAGCTTCATTTGTTGAAAAATTTCACCCAGCAACATGGAAATGGGTCGATTAATGACGATACCAATGGCACCGTATTCATTGTGTTCACAAATATGAATAACGGTATGCTGAAAGCCATGGTCTTCAAGGGTTGGCATGGCAATCAAAAAATGATTATGAAGGTAAGTTATTTTTTCCATTACTTTAGTATCGGATTAAATGAGGTATAAGGCAAGTAGGACTATAATTTTTTTATTAATCCCGCTGCCATGAAATTTAACATACAGGGATAACTTAGACCTGGTAACTTAAGGTTTACATCGCGAGACTCATGAGCTTGCCATTGCAATAGAGTTCTTTCCAAACCCACATTAGCGGCCAATCTCGCTACAAAAATGGGTTCAAAATGCTCATGTACTCAATTGTACACTGCGCTTTTTCACAAA
>JAQSXL010000089.1 GCA_029256685.1 Gammaproteobacteria bacterium
ACCAATAGGAATTTGCGCCGGATTATCTTTGTGAGCCTTAAATTTTAAAATAGCCGCTGCCGCAAAACCAAAACCCATGACAAAGGAAGCCGCGGTAATGAGCTTAGCTAAATTGGTCATACCACCGGTAATATTACTGCTGACTTTACCAAGACCGTATGAGGTTCCTGCATCGGCGTCTGCGAAAACCGCACCGCTATGCAAACACAGAATGGTTATAAGCGCTAACAATAGGTATTTACCTAAGGTAGATATAAAACTAGTTGTATCAATATTCACTCTTTTTCTCCAAAACAATAAACCAAATGACTAGTATAAATGTAGTTGAAAATTTCAAAAATGCAATGCTGGCAATGCTAAAGTATTGGCGAAAACATTATAAGTACCTACGATATTAACCGCCATGATGCCACCGATAATATGGGTAAAGGCCTTTCCGACTCCATGTTGCCCCCCTCCGCTTTGATGCGCGTGCCTAGCAAGCAACAACCAACCCTTGAAAAAAGCAACAATCCCCACAAACTGTACTAACCCTAGACAAGCTCTAATAGCATTGGTGATATCATCCGAATATCCCGTGACATATTTTAAAGACTCAGGGCTTGTATAACCATAAAAAGTTTGCATAACCATTTGAAAACCAGTAGGCGTATATATTAAAGCGGCAGCCACAAATAGATAAAATAATGGCGCCCGTAAACTGGTTTGTGGGTTCATCATTGTACGCGCTTCACCATACACTTTAAAAGCATAAATCGAGCGTAAGGCAAAACCAAAGCCGGCAACAAAACACATTGCCGTGACCATCTGCCAGAGAGCAGGATAAGTCTTAGCTAAATTAAGTAAAATTTGCGGAATATCTGTCATATTGGCTAACGATTAATCAGGCTTATAAGGTATAGTATAGCCTGTACTTGTAATTACGCTAGCTCGGGTAGGATTAATATTTATAATGGTTCCATAGCCCGGCAAAATATCCCCCACCGCAACGGTTATCGTAGCTGAATCCTCATCTCTCACTAACCATGCCCGTCCCGGTAAGACAGCTTGCACGTGATAAGTTGGACGAGAAACTACCGGCGCGGGTGGTTTTTGATTTTTTGGCTTAGCCATTACAACCGGCTTATGCTCAGCGGGCTTTGGTAATTTTTGCTGAAGGTTATTTAATTGAGTGCTTAGCGTTCTCAACTCACCTCTTAATTGATTAAGTTGCTCTTTCAGTAAACTAAAATCATTATCTACGCCATTAAACCTATTTTCCAACCGACTTAAACGCGCAGTATCCTCTTGATTACGCTGCTTGACGTTGGCTAAATCTTGCTCAGTTAATAAGGCATGATTATTAACCGTACTTGGTTGCAACGCCGGCTCTGAGGTAATTACTGGTGTAACTTGCGGCTCGGGTAAGGTCTGACCTATCTTGGGCAAAGCAGCGCTCTTTTCTGGAAAGTTACCTTCCTTGCTAGTAAAAACACCTAAAAGTTTATACCCTACTATACCTATCACGATAATAGCAAAAGCCAGCCATATTCTGCGTTGCGCCAGCATGCCTTTCACGGAATTTTTTTTCTCTGCTTTATATACCACGGCCGTTTCATTATCGGTAAATTGATATTCATCATCAGAGTCTGGTTTATAAATTTCATCACTCATGGATCATAATCCTCTAAATTCGCTATTGTGTGGATTGCACATCATCTTGGAACAGAATTCCTACACTTGTTCCAGCGTATACATGAATAGTAGGTGGCCGAGTAAAAATATTGCCTAGCTGCGATCCCCATACCATCCCTACTTGGCCTAAACCTGCAGCGGCTAAGTCGCCAGTGCTGAACTCCTTAAACCGTTTTTGGCTGGATCCATTTGCGCTTTCTATGTCCACTGAACCCGATTGCACAACTGCCTGGCCATAACCTTGCAGAAAAGAAGCGGCAAATAAAGAACCGTAACGTAATAAGTAATGGTGATCGGTCTCGCTAGACAAAGCCGTTCTTGCCGTATTTGGATCGATGGCAAAGGCATTAACTCCCATACTTTTTGGCATATTAGGTAAAACTAATTTGTTGAAACTAAGCATGACTCTATCGGCATCACGTCCAAAAACTTGTAACGTTCCTAATAGTTTGCCACCTTTAAATGCACCCTCTACTATAGTGGCCATTATGGGCCCCGGTTCATCCGAATTGACTGCGGTATCTAATACAGCAAACATTACCGTTCCAGCCTTAGTCATAATAGCGCCAGGATTATAAGCACCACCTGAGGCAGCAGAACCACCCACCCCGCCCCGGGTAGCAGCAATATCTTTATCAGCCTCACCCACCACTAAGGTTTGATTAGCAACAGCCGTCCACTTACCGAATAATTGTTGAGCCTGCCCTTGCATGTTAGCTAGTATTTCTTGCTGGCTCTGTTTGAACTGTTGTTCATTAAATTGCAGCTGCTGTTGAGCGGCTAGTGCAGCTATTTGCCTATCTTCCGTTCCTGCTGTTAATACGGCATCAGGTATGCTGCCTTTACGACTAAAACCATCAGACATTTCTAATCCCGGCGCAATGCCCGCTTGAACAAGTTGAGAGGACGTATAGCCCGCCTCTTGTAAATCTTGTTCGCTAAAACCGGCATCTTGAATAGCCTTAGCGGTGAAACCAGCATCTCTTAATTGTTTAGCATTAAATCCTGCTTGTTTAAGCTCTGCTGGAGTAACGCCGGCTTCTTTTAAAGAGGCTATTGAAAATCCGGCATCGGCTAATTCTTTCGCTGAAAACCCCGCCTGTTTTAACTGTTCGGGAGTAAACCCTACTCGTTTTAATTCGCCCGCATTAAACCCAGCGTCTTTTAACTCAGCCGCACTAAAACCCACACTTTTAAGTGCTCCAGCACTAAAACCCGCTTGTTTAAGTTCACTCGCCGTAAAACCAACCTTGCTGAGTTCACCCGGCGTAAAACCCGCATTTTTTAAATCTAGAGCAGAAAAGCCAGCCTGCTTCAATTCAGCTAAGCTAAAACCCGCTTTTTTTAATTCTCCGGCAGTAAATCCTGCTTCTTTTAGTTCGGCCAGCGAATAACCCGCTTGCTGTAATGCGCTTGCATCGCAACCCGAGTTTTCACGAATTTCTGCAGCCCTTCTACCTGCTTGCTTCGCTTTTGTTAAACTCACAATAGAGCAGTCAACTATTTTTGCGTCTGGTTTGATAACCATACCAGCGGCTGTTAATTCTTCTTCACTATAGCCCGCACGCTTTAATTCGCCTGGCGTATAACCTGCTGCTTTTAATTGTTCCGTTGTGTAACCAACGTCTTTTAATTCCTTAGGATTAAACCCCGCGTTACGCAAATCTTGTGCACTGTATCCTGCTTGCTTTAATTGCTGCGCTGTATAACCTGCGGCCAATAATTCTCCGGCCGTGAAACCCGCTGCTTTTAATTCTTCGGGAGAATAGCCTGCTTGTTTTAGTTCACTGGCTGTTAAACCCAACTGTTGAAGCTGTATTGCGCTGCAGCCCATACGCCTTAATTCAACTGGAGATGCTCCCTGAGCACGCGCTTTTGCTAAGCGATCGGGATCGCAACCTTCAGCAAACATAGATCGTAAACTCGCTCCTGAAGGAAAGCCTGCTTGCGCAAGTTCGGCATCGGTAAAACAAGCACATTTTAAGTCAGCAGCAGAAAATCCTGCCTGTTTCAATTGTACAGCCGAGTATCCGGCATGCTTAAGATCGCAAGAACAAACCCCTGCATTACGTAAAGCATCTAAGCCATATCCTAAACGCTTTAAATCATCCAGACTAAATCCCGCTTTTAATAAGTCTGTGGCAGAATAACCTGCCGCGCTTAATTGCTCTGCTGTGCAACCTAGCTGTTGTAATTCACTGGCTGTGGCGCCCACGCGCTTCGCATTTTGTAAAGCCTCAATACTACAATGGCTTTGTTTTACTGATACCAGAGCAAGTGCATGGATATTTTCTGGTTCTTTAGAAGATTCTGTGCTTAATTTGTTAGTCGCCGTTGTTTGTATAATAGTCGGAATAGCGCTGGTACCCTGTTGAAAAGCCCGTTCAACTTTTTCTAGGTTTTCTCTTTCCTGTAATTTCGCATATTCAATATTCTGATTTTGCTGGCCGGGTATAGACTTTAAGGCCGAGGGGATTGCTTCAACCTGTGAACTTGCAGCAGGGCCGACAAGCGCTCGCTTATAATTAAGAAAGCCTATGATCAGTCCAAAGATAATGATCATAGCAGTAACAATAATAATCGTTCTTGCTTTTAGATCGCCAAATAATTTGACAATATTTTTAAATCGGCTGGCCATATAACTAAAATCCTTCAATCTTTAATTGCATTACTTTGCCTTGATTTGATACAAGTATTAAAGGCGTTTTTTGCATTTCATAAGCTTTAGTACCGTCTGCACTAGCCATATTCGCAATCCAGCTAGGTGACAAAATAGTTAAGCGGGTTCTAATAAATAGCTTATCGCCTTTTAACCAGGCTTCAGCATCTCCGCCGGAAACATTTAAATGCTGACTCCCCGCGGGGGGTACGCCATCTAACACATTAAGTAACTCCGGGTTAGGTTGCCCCGGTAAGCCTTCGGTTGTGGGTGCGGAGGCATTAGGCCCTAGGCCCTGAATGCGTAGGTCAACGCGATAATCGATGGCTTGCTGTCCCGGAATTAAGGTGATCATAACCGGAGTACTAGCCTCTTTACCTTTTAATCGCACAGCCAAATTACCATAGGTATAGTAAGATTTAGCTTGTATCATCAAGATATTATCTTTTCTATTCCATTGAATATCAAAGGCAGTTGGGTTGCCTAAATCATAGGAGTCTATAGGCCACGGAGCGCCTGTTGAATCTAAAAATACCATGGAAGTTACAAATCCAGCCCCCAAACGAATAACGGGAGGAGTCGCCCCCGGTGCTAAGCTTACATATCGGGAGGTAGCTGTTGGTTGAGGAGGAACACTGGGATCGGCTGCTGCCGCATATTGAGCTTGATCATACAATTGCCTTAAACGGTGAATCTGTGCAGGCGATAATGGCAATAGCTGTTTGGTTAATCCTTGGAAGGCTCCTTGTTCAATATCTGCCGGCGAAGCTTGTACCATTTGCTGAGTTGCAATCGGTGTATTTTGATTAACTCCAGCTTGATTAGGTGAAAACTGCGTGGGCGCGGGCTGTACAGGCACCTGCTGGGCTGTTAATGGAACTTGTGGCGAAGCTGGATTAGGTTGAACCATAGGCTGAGCAACAGCGGCTTGTTGAGTGCGCATTTGCTCCATAAATTGGAGCTGCTGCTGCAAGGTATTAGTGTTACCCATATTGTCTTCTGCCAAACTCAATCCCGGCAACAGCAAAGTAAACCCTAAATTTACAATCGCTATGTAAGAACTCGCTGCTAAATATATGCGTCTCATTGTATTCCTTACTAGTTGCTGTCAAATTAACGACGTAAATAACTACTCTGTTCACCCACAATGAATTGTGCAATACCTACACCCCGCGGTGAAGTTACTGTGCTAACGCGCGTAACGGTTAGAGTAACGGTAGTACTACTAGGATACGATTCATTAGCACTTTGATAATTAATAACCATAGGCATTTGTATTCGCCACGCATAACGGCCATTGATCACTCTTTCTTCTAGAATAACCGGTGCCCGAGTCACCACCGCGCTAATAACTAATTTCTTAGATTGTAGGGCTAATAAATTGCGGGTGCTTTGCAACTCACTCAAAAATGAGCTCCAACCATCGGTAGTAAAATATTCCGAGGCTTTTTGTAATTGCGCTCTATAATTTACGAAGTCATAGGTAAAAGCCGCTGAAGCTGCATCGCTAGCCCATTGTAGTAAGGCGGAATTTGGCATATTAGGCTCATCAAGTGGAACAACGGGTAAAATTCGCATAACCCGGCCATTATTAGTCGTTGCAAAATAAACAGGCAAGGGGCGGTGAGTCAGTAAATAATAAATGACCCCTGTTTGAGCAAAAATAACAAATAATAATAAAAATATGGCGATAACAATTCGTCGATAATTATCTCGATAAAAATCGTTACGTAATTTTACCGATACCAAAGCATCGTCAGCCATTTAACTCTCCCATTGCGATAAAGCCCCTGAATTAAAATTAGGTTGTGTCAATGGCTTAATTCCAGATAGGCTACCATCGTCATGCACAGCATAATATTGTGGTGGCGGTTTTATAAAAACAAAATAACCAATCACGCCCAACTCGGCAATAGCAATAAATACTAAAGCGTACATAATAGTAATTATCGCTTTATAATTACGTCGATAAAAAATTAACATATTTCGATAATGTACTAGGGTTCGGTTATACATAAATCACTATTCTGGCAAACGTTGAAAGGTAATTTCTATCCGGCGATTCCACCGTTGACCGTTTAATGAACCATTATCAGCTAATGGCCCATCACTTCCTTTGCCTTCTGTATAAAGTAACCGGGTATCAACATCTTGCGACCATAAGTAGTCTGCAGTCACTCGCGCACGCTGCCTAGATAATGCCATATTCCGTTGTGAACTGCCAAGATTATCTGTATAACCCGTAATGATTACACTGGTTTTTGGATAGGTTCGTAATAACATTACAATCTCATTAAATACCGAATAAGCGTTTACTCTAATAACCGATGAGCAGGGCTGAAAGAATTCATCGGCAGGTAAAATTAAGGTGACTTGCTCCCCAGCCTTTATAATGCCTATTTGCTTTTCTTGTAAGCGCCGAAGTAATGTTTCTTGCTCCACGGTATAATTAGCCGCTAATATTCCGCGATTGCTTGGATTAAGTGTCAAGTTATTTTGGGTCGAACAAGCAACCAGACTTACACTCGAGAGAAGCAACATTACTTTGACATACGCTCTTATTCCAATCATTTTGGTATCCTAGTTGCCAATTTTTTTTGCATTTTACCCATTAATTGTTAATAAATCGATAGTGCTTTCACGGCCGACAGTAAAAATACATTTACTGATAAGTTATTAGAGAGTGTTTTCAGACTCTTTTTAATGGATAATTCAACGGCTTAGGTTAAACGCTTAATCGTCGTCATCATCAAAGGCACTATCTGAATTTTCAAGCTGATAACGTTGCCGTTCAATTTTAGTTATAACTTCCTGAATCATTCCCGCAATATCTTCGGCGCTGGCCAGTTCATAAATTTCGGGTGGATAATGCGTAGCTTGCTGCATATCTTTAACAATTTCGGCAGCAATATTATTAGAGTAGCGCGCTTCCTTACCGGTCAAACGTTCAATAACGCCTAACTGCTCGCGTAATGTCTGGGAAACTAATAATGGCTCACCAAAACTTACCAAATTATCCGTTAAAATTATATTACGATTATTATCGTTCAGACGTATCTTTGCGAAAATATCTAATTCGTCTTCTGAGAGATCATCCTCTTCTATAATTTCTTCTACTCCACTATCTGAAGCAGTCAGGGATTGATAATAATCCAATAATACCGAGACACCCCGCTCAATTGGCTCTTGTTCTGCATGAGCTTTAAGCTTTTCTTGGATAAATTGAATTTCTTCATTAGTATTTTCTACGCTTTCTAATAAATAGCTCTCGGTTTCTATCGCCTTACTAAAT
>JAQSXL010000090.1 GCA_029256685.1 Gammaproteobacteria bacterium
GTATACAGTCACTTGACTTAGCGCAAAAGCCTAAAACTCTTCACCAGCCATCCTTCATGGTTCAAAAGGTCGAACGTTCATGGTTGAGCTTGCCTAAGAGTGTTGCCACGAAAGTAGATCGTTTGTTAAATGGCTGGTTGCGAAAGGAAAAATATCAAGCTGGAATTGAGAAACTCGCTAATGAGAACCCATCCATAGATTATAATAAGACGGCTGAGCGTTTGAACCACTTAGATCTAGTTGGCGTGCAAAGCTCGGAGTTTAAAGTTAAATCATCCCTGGCTTATCTTGATTTGCCAGCCAACTCTATTAAAAGTAATCCTGTAGCTAAACTTGAGTTATCGTCTTCGGTAAAGGCTAAATTAACTAATTTAGCTCAAACCCCCGTCAAAAATTCGGCGCAAAACAGCTTGAATATTGCTGGCACGCCCCTAAGCAAAAACTCATCTGAAACGCTGCCGCCCTTAAAAAGGGTTGAGGCCAGCGTCAGTATTGCAGATGATGCCACGGTTTATTCGGGATTAAGTGACTTTAAAAATATTGACTCTGAAGATTTTGTCCCACCTCATTCACCCGATGATGGCTTTGTTGAAGCCGAGTTAGATCCGGTTTTCGATAGGGAAATACTAGATTATCTGCGGGGAGAATATGCTGATGAGGATAATAGCCAAGCAGAGTGTGGATTTAACACGCCTAAAAAGCGCAGTAACTCCTTAAAAAGTTCAGCCGAGAGTTCTCCTTTACAAGTCTTAGAGCGGGTTTATAATACGCCCATGACGGATGATTCTTCAATAGATATGCAAAGGGTTACAGCAAGTCCAATTAACGATGAAACTAATCAACTGCTGTTAACACCTGAGCCAAAATTAATTCAAGATAGTTCTTATACCTTTACTACGTTAAGGTCTCTGAAGCGGGTTTATGCAGAAACCGATACCCCCGAAAGTGATCTGTCTGAATTAGCTAGAGCGGTGAACACCCCCGGAAGTGATCTGTCTGAATTAGCTAGAGCGGTAAACACCCCCGGAAGTGATCTGTCTGAATTAGCTAGAACGGTGAATACCCCCGAGAGCGGGCTGTCTGAATTAGCTAGAGCGGTAAACACTCCCGGTAGTGAGCTGTCTGAATTAGCTAGAGCAGTAAACACCCCCGAGAGCAATACAAGTAACTCTTACAGCTATTTTAAGAGCGCCAGCTCTTGCAGAGTCAAACAATCTGCTCAAAATAATATAGCGCGCGTGCTATGTTTTGAAGAAGATGAGTCAAGGCCTAAGTTAAGTTAATTTTAAAATTTTCGTTAGTAGAGCCATCTTATTCACGATGGCTCTTACTATTCTGGCTCTATTTATTTTATCAAATTTGGCTCACTGGCCGTCGATTCATCTAGGTTGATTATTCCAGCTATTTTAACCTTTAACTTCCTGCGCAACAGTGTTAAAGTTTATGCCACTAAATAAAATTCGATTAGGGTCTGTTTACAATGGGTTAGTATGAACGAAAAAAGAGGAAATCGAGGAAAAATTCAGGTAAATGCGCGGCGAATAGCCAGCTATTTAACGAGGATTTGGCTGGATTTTAACCGATTACACTCTTTTTGCAGTATAGGAACCCCTTGTAAACAGACCCTAATCTTTAACACACTGACTTTATATGAAATCACATATTCAACAGCTTATTCAACAGGCCCTTATCGCTTTACAGCAAACCGACGCTTGGCAGCTAGATAATTTACCTCAAATTCAAATTGACCGCACTCGAGCTAAAGAGCATGGCGATTATGCCTGTAATATAGCCTTATTGCTGGCAAAACCCTTAGCCAAAAAGCCACGGGAATTAGCCGAAAATATAGTAAAGGCTTTGCCCGCTAGTGAACAAATTAGCCGGGTAGAGATCGCGGGCCCCGGTTTTATTAATTTCTTTATCCAGGAAGCGGCGCAGCTGGCCATTGTGCAGCAAGTCTTAAGTCAGGGTGAAAACTTTGGCCATTCAACTCTTGGCGCCGGCAAAACAGTTCACATAGAGTTTGTTTCTTCTAATCCTACCGGTCCTTTACATGTGGGGCACGGGCGCGGAGCTGCTTATGGAGCTGCTGTTGCAGATTTACTGGCTGCGGTGGGCTTTAAGGTACATCGCGAATATTACGTAAACGATGCGGGCCGGCAAATGGATATTCTGGCGACCAGCGTTTGGTTGCGTTATTTAGCATTATTAGGTGAGCAGTTCGATTTTCCCCGTAATGGTTACAAGGGGGATTATGTTAAGGCGATAGCCGCAAAATTAAACCAACAAGTGGGCAAGCTTTTACATAAATCAGCTCAACAAGTCTTTGCCAATGTGCCTAGTGATGAAACCGAAGCAGGCCAAGGTGACAAAGAAGCGCATATTGATGGGCTGATTGTTAATGCCAAGCGTTTGCTAGGTAATGATTACCGCCAAGTGTTTGATTTAGGCTTGCAAGATATTTTAGCCGATATCCGCGAAGACTTAGCAGGCTTCGGCTTGATTTATCAACAATGGTTTTCGGAGCGTAGTTTAAAAGAGCAAAAAGCGGTTGAGCATTGTATAGCCAAATTGAATGAGGCTGGTCACACCTATTCTCAAGAGGGTGCCTTGTGGTTCCGTGCAACGAATTTTGGCGACGATAAGGATAGGGTATTAGTGCGGGAAAATGGTGAGTTTACTTATTTTGCGGCAGATATCGCCTATCATCTTACTAAATTTGAAAGGGGCTATGAGCAGGTCATCGATGTTTTTGGGGCCGATCATCACGGTTATATACCTAGGGTAAAGGCTGCCATAAAGGCCTTAGGTTATAATGCCGAGCAGATTAAGTTTTTAATCGTACAATTTGCCGTATTATATCGGGGCGCAGAAAGGGTACAAATGTCTACTCGTAGCGGTTCATTTGTCACCTTGCGGGAATTACGGGAAGAGGTAGGTAATGATGCCTGCCGCTTCTTTTATGTGATGCGCAAAAACGAACAGCATATGGATTTTGATTTGGAGTTAGCTAAATCGCAATCTAGCGATAATCCGGTTTATTATATTCAATATGCTCACGCGCGGATCTGCAGCGTCTTAGGACAGTTGGCAGAAAAGCATCTCCTATTGGATGAAACCTTGGGATTAAGCCAATTACAACTATTAAAAGAATCACATGAGCAGGCGCTAATTACCCAATTAACTCGCTTTTCTGAAGTGGTTGAACAGGCGGCTTTGTCTTATGAACCCCATCAACTCGCGCAATATTTGCGTGATTTAGCCAATGATTTCCATACCTATTACAATGCCCATCAATTTTTAGTGGCCGAGGCTAATTTACGCAATGCGCGCCTGTGTTTGATAATGGCGACTCGGCAGGTATTAGCCAATGGTTTAAAACTATTAGGTGTTTCTGCACCACGCATGATGTAAAGATCCTTATGGCTAGACCTCAACCTAGAAAAATGGCTCAACCAAAACGGCGTAACTCATATGGCCAACGCCCGAGTGCGGGCAGCGGTCCATGGTTAATAGCAGGCGTTGCCTTGGCTTTGTTTATCTTAGGTCTATTTTATTTGCACCATCATAGAAAGCATTCTGAAGAGAAGGTAGAGCCTAAAAAAATCTCTAAGGTACACGTGAAGCGCCCCGCTCAAATTAAAACCGCAGAAAACAAGCAGGCCACCCCACAATTCGACTTTTATACCCTGTTACCCGATAGACAGATAGGGGATAGTGGAACTACGCCTAAATCTGCAGCTACAGGCGCGCCGGTTAGCCAACCTAAAGCACCGCTAGTGATACATCAATATATTTTGCAAGTGGGTGCATTTAAGCGGCTGGCCGATGCCGATAAAGTACGGGCGGATTTAATTTTACAAGGGTATAATGTGCAAATAAAGGCTGTACAAGTCAACGGGGTTACTTGGCAACGCATTATTATTGGTCCCTATAAAACTTTATCCGAGGCTCAGCAGGCGCAAGATAAGCTAACCAAAGCGGGTATAAAAAGCTTATTATTTCAATTAGCTTAATCATAATTCTTAAACAAGAGATTGCTTTTAATACCGAGTCTATTGAAAAAAAATATTTCGTCCTTATATAAATAAATCTTAAGGTACACAAAGGGGAAACACTTTGAAACAATACAGAGGTACAACCATTCTTTCGGTGCGGCGTAATGGCAAAGTCGTCATTGGCGGGGATGGCCAAGTGAGCTTAGGCAATACTATCATGAAAGGTAATGCGCGCAAGGTACGGCGTTTATATCACGGTAAAGTGATCGCCGGTTTTGCGGGTGGAACTGCCGACGCTTTTACCTTATTTGAGCGTTTTGAAGCTAAATTAGAGATACATCAAGGCCATTTAACCCGCGCAGCCGTTGAGTTAGCCAAAGACTGGCGTACCGATAAAATGTTACGCCGCTTAGAGGCCTTACTTGTAATAGCCGATAAAACCACTTCCTTGATTATCAGCGGTAATGGCGATGTCATTGAACCCGAGCACGATCTCATGGCAATTGGTTCAGGCGGTCCATTTGCTCAAGCAGCCGCTCGCGCCTTATTAGCAAATACTACGCTTAGTGCCAAGGAAATTGTCGAAAAAGGCTTACAAATAGCCGCTGATATTTGTGTCTACACCAATAATAATTTAACCATAGAAGAACTTGAGAGCAATAACTAATGTCTGTCACAATACCCATGACCCCTAAAGAAATTGTTCATGAGTTGAACAAATATATTGTTGGCCAAATCGATGCCAAGCGAGCGGTGGCCATAGCATTACGTAACCGTTGGCGCCGAATGCAGGTTGAAGGTGAGCTGCGCGATGAAATTACCCCCAAAAACATCTTGATGATAGGACCTACCGGGGTAGGTAAAACGGAGATCGCTCGCCGCTTAGCTAAAATGGTGAGTGCACCGTTTATTAAAGTAGAAGCTACCAAATTTACCGAAGTAGGGTATGTAGGACGTGATGTTGAATCTATTATTCGGGATTTAGTCGATATCGCTTTTAAACAGCTACGTGAACAAGAAATGCATAAAAAGATGTCATTGGCAGAAGAAAATGCAGAAGAACGCGTACTCAATGCTTTATTGCCTAAACCCCGTGACAAAATGGCAGATGAACCCGAGGAGGCAAAAACCGAATCGGTTACGCGGCAAAAATTCCGCACTAAATTGCGCGATGGTGAGCTCGATAATAAAGAGATTGAAATTGAGATTTCCGCTGTGCCTATAGGTGTCGAAATTATGGGGCCTCCCGGTATGGAAGAGATGACGAGTCAATTGCAGAATATTTTTCAAAGCCTGCATACCGATAAGACTAAAACCCGTAAGCTAAAGGTGAAAGATGCCTTAAGATTGTTAAAGGAAGAAGAAGCCGCTAAATTGGTCAACGATGATGATTTAAAAACGCTTACCGTTCAAACCGTTGAACAACACGGCATCGTATTTATTGATGAAATCGATAAAGTAGCTAAGCGTGAAAACACGAGTGGCGCCGATGTTTCCCGGGAAGGGGTGCAGCGCGACTTGCTACCCTTAGTCGAAGGTTCCACCGTTACCACCAAGTACGGCATGGTGAAAACCGATCATATTTTATTTATTGCCTCGGGTGCTTTTCATGTTTCTAAACCTTCGGACTTAATCCCCGAACTACAGGGGCGCTTTCCTATTCGAGTGGAACTGAAAGCCCTAACGGTGGACGATTTTAAATGTATCTTAACGGAACCCAATGCGTCTTTAACCATTCAATATCAGGCATTATTGGCAACAGAAAATGTAACTCTAGATTTTAGAGATGATGCCATTCAACGCATTGCAGAAGTAGCTTGGCAAGTCAACGAGCGCAACGAAAATATAGGTGCAAGACGGTTACATACGGTTTTGGAGCGTCTATTAGAGAAAATTTCTTTTGATGCGCCCGATCACAGTGGCCAGCAATTTACAATTGATGCCGCCTATGTCGATAAGTATTTGGGGGAATTGGTCCAAGATCAAGATTTAGCTCGGTATATCTTATAATCATGGTTCAGCCAACGGAAATAAAGTTATTACAGAAAGACAGAGTGTTGGAGTTGACCTTTGATACGGGGGAACACTTTGTCTTGTCTTGTGAATATTTACGCGTTTACTCACCCTCGGCCGAGGTGCGCGGGCATGGTTTAGAGCAGCCTAAATTGGTATTAAATAAGCAAAATGTTAATATCATTGGGATTGACCCGGTAGGCCATTATGCCGTAAAGCTGATTTTTGATGATGGGCATAATTCGGGCATTTACAGCTGGGAAACGCTATATGATTTAGCCAAGAATTATACTGACAACTGGCAGCATTATTTGCAACGCGTTGCCGCTAACGCATAAAAATATAATTTTTGCATCCAAGGCGAAACTGGCAGCTTAACCTGTTTTTTGAACTTTTGGATACGTTTTATCGGTTAGCAATTTTAGAAACTCCTTTTTATCACCCCCAAAATAACTGAGATCGACGGCCGTCATAATGCCTGGCACACTACCCCTAGGACTAAATTGCCAAAAGGTCCATTCTTGCCAAGAGGCAGGGGGGCCGGGGTGGCGCATTGCCGCTGCTAGCCATAAGGGGTATTTGGCAAACGCGGGATTATTACCTATATAATCCTCCCAAAACGATTGGCTAGTGTAAATCACCGGGGTTACGCCAAGGGCGTGCTCTACGTATTCTAGCCATTGCTTAGCCTTGGCTATGAGCTCGATAGTATTAACCCTATTCATATCCGGCGCATACTCTATGTCTAAAGCGGGAGGCAAATCAAAGCCCGTTAATACCGGTTGAACCTGTTGCACAAAATTTTTGGCCTGCGCTATAGGGTCTATATTGGCATGAAAAAAATGGTAGGCGCCACGCACTACACCCGCTCGTTTGGTACCTAACCAGTTTTCTGCAAAGCAGGGATCGATAAATCTGATTCCCTCACTGGCCTTAACATAGGCAAATGAAACCCCGGCTTGCTTGGCTTTTTTCCAATCGATTTGACCTTGATGGTGCGAGACATCAATCCCATAAATGCCGGTGCTTTTGGTCACGATATGGGGTAATGAATGGATTCCAACGGCTTGTGGAGAAACATAATTGAGGCAGTTTTTTGCCTGCGCAGGCATGGCTAGGGTTATCATAAATGCCAAAAGGTAAAATTTTTTTAACATGGTTATCTAAGGCTTTAATAAGTATCTAATACCCTTACTACTAATAAATCTTCCCTTGCCAAGGCATAGGGGTAATGCCAACACGCTATGAATACCTCCTTGTACGCTCTATAGTTTTTCATCCTTGAAAAACAAGGTTGGCTTATACCTCTATGCCCTGGCAAGAGAAGATTATTTAATGTAAAGGGTATAAGCAACAGTTAAACTGTATGTATACTAGAAATTTCCTTTTGGCAAGTTATACTGCCAGTTTTTGAAGTTAATACCAGATTATTTAAAAGAATAGGTATAATACCCTTACTACTCATAAATCTTCCCTTGCCAGGGCATAGGGGTAATGCCAACACGCTGTGAATACCTCCTTGTACGCTCTATAGTTTTTCATCCTTGAAAAACAAG
>JAQSXL010000091.1 GCA_029256685.1 Gammaproteobacteria bacterium
ATAGGGGTAATGCCAACACGCTGTGAATACCTCCTTGTACGCTCTATAGTTTTTCATCCCTGAAAAACAAGGTTGGCTTATACCCCTATGTCCTGGCAAAGGCTTGCTCCTAAATCATCTATTGTCCGTTAAGATGGGGTATTTGAAGTCCTAGATGGATGCTCCCGTGAAGTATTAGACGGTTGCTCCTGAGTAGTAGTCGACTGCGCCGCCGTTCCATAAGATTGTTGGAAAAAACGTGCACGGGCTTGGGTGTTTATATAACCTGTAAGAGTATTTGTGGACTGCTGAATCTGCTGGATAGTGCGGCCATGTTCAGTAGGATCAACGGGGTTTCTGCCACCAAATACAGAGATCCACATACCCGCATCTTCAGGTTCTTTAGCCGTTTCATCGATATTGAAATCGTCATCAGAATCAACCGATCTTTCTTCTTTCTCTATAAACGCCTGTTTCTCCGCAACTAGTTGTTCTGGTTGAACGGTCGCTGCTGAAAGAAAATTTCCTAAGTTTGAATCAGGGGCTTGTTGTTGCTCTTGATTTTCTAAATCCACCTCGGGTTGCACCATTTGTTGCTGGAGTAAGGGCATATTTTCTCCATCAAACTCAAATGCCTCCGTCCTGTTTTTTGGTTTAGGCCAGAAACGATTAACAATCAAGCCCACGGTTAGCCCCACGGCTAAAGCCGCTATCAATGCTACTGGTGTTCCCACGATCCAATATCTTAAACTACCCGCGTACGACAAATTACGCTCGCTAAAATATAGATAGGTAACTATACCCATTCCTATAGCCAAAGATAGGGTTCCAGAACCAGTACCTGCTGCCGCAGAAACTACATGCTTTTTTACGGTATTCGGTTTACGTTTTATCTGATGATGTGTAACCGGATAGACATCTACATTCTTATCGGGACGATTAACAATAAAAGCAATATCGGTCTGGCTGCGTGTCTCGGGGCGTTCTTGACTAGCCAGTTTTTTAGCCATTTTCCAGACTTTCTTGTGAGTATTAGCCGATAGTTTATCTGCATCACGTCCTAAGATATACAGGGGGCTTATAAGTGCAGTTGGTAAAGTTGATTTCTTTAATCCTGGGCTTTCCCATTCATTATCTTTGGTAATTTGTCTGCCCAAAGGCCTTTGTACAAAGTGCTGATTAAGCCTAGTCGTAAATTCAGCGTAATCATCGGGGGTAGAGGGTAATTTGCCTTCTTCAAAAATGAACTCTAGGAAAGTATCTAGCACATATTTTATTGTGGTTGAACGATCCTGATTGCTCTTACAATTCCAGTTGACATGGCGATCTAGCAGTTTACTTAAAATGGCATACAGAGCCTGAATTTCATAGGAATGATCTCTTTTAGCATAATTCCCTGAATTGTATAAGTTTATAACGCGCAGATAAACGTGCATGGTTAACAACTGGGTTAATAAGGTCTGATTCTCTGGCCTAGCCAGTACTTTATGGTTATGTACCAAACATCCTTCGATCTGTTTATCAAGCAGTTCTATAAAAGGTTTTACCTTGCTACAGTTTAAGAGTTCATGGAAGCAATTTATGTACTCTTGGTAAAACTTATCTTTCTGTTTCTCGAGATTCTCGGTTTCCTTACGCAAAGTCGTGATCGCCTTAATAGCTTCCTCATGTTTACTATGATTAAATTTTGTAATTTCACCTAACTGCTCGCGTTTATCATAGTTTTCTAACATGATTTTTAATTGGGCATAGCGCGAATGCGTATCAATATACATAGCAAAGAAGCCTTCAAACTGCAAATGGTATACCTCTTCCTTTTCAAATTTGCCAAATGCTTTTGCAACAACGTTTTGCAGCTTAACTTTAGGTTTATCATTATCGATAAATTTTACTGCTTGGTTTTTTAACCTTTCAATCAGTATATTGTCGTTTAGCGCATCAATATCGGTGGCGTTTTCTGCTAAGAGGCCGGCCATGCCTTTGGCAATCTCTTGCAATATTTGTTTTCTGACACTAGCCAGCTCACTGTTATGGCGAATGTTATTAATCAGTTCATTAAAGAAGTAGTTAAAGTCCGTAGCCAGTAACAAGCGATGTTCGGCCCGCGTTAGGTTAAGATCTGCCCTTAATAATTCTGCGCTGTGCTTTAGATTATCATTCGCGGTTAGCCTATCAAACTCAGCAGGATTATGTTCAATTAAAAGTTGTTGCAGTAATTGAATATTTTTTAACACTTGTAGATCAACACTTGCTAAGCCATAAATTAGGGTCGCTCCAACCGTGCGAATTAAGTCAAATATGGCGCGGTTATTGGGACTATTGATAATAGGGGATACGAAAGCTTGTTGAACTTTATTTTTCGTGTTTACGGGTAAATGCAGGATCTGAAAGTGCGGCCTGACTTTTAGCTGCTTTTTTCCTTGTCCGTCATTTACCGTCACTTCCGTGACACGCTTATCTAATAACCGTGTCATGAGGTAAATATCACGGGTTTGCCTATTCTCGTTATTCTTAGCGCCTCTAAAAATCTCGATAATCCTGTCGACGGTATGATATGCAGGAGTTAACAGCTGAATATTATCGATGTAGAGATCCAAAACGGGTGTAGCGTTATTGTCTACGGCCAATGTACTAAAGGCCATATGGTTAGAAGAGGGTATAAATTCTTCGTCTGGAACAGACGGTTTAATACCAGAGTAGCCAACGCCGGTTTGCCGTTCATACTCCCTTTGTTGCTGCTGGCGGCTGAGGCTCAATGCCAATTGGAGCTGCTCTTCTTCGTTCTGACATTGCGCTACGGCTAGCATAGAAGATTGTTCATCTATGGAGGCCTGTTTTGCTATTTCTGTATGCAGTTTGAAATCTGCTTCATCGGTAGGGTTCTTATTAGCTGGCTTTTTACCTTTATAGGGTAATAGGGACACTTCATCATCTTCTTGCTCATTATCGCTGTTGTCACTATGACTGGCGCTATCTTGCAATTTTTCAAATTCTTGTGTTACCTGATGCCAAGCTTGTTTAAATTCGTTTAACAGGGTCTCAGCCGTCATTTCGGTGGGTTTTACCTCAATGAGCGATTGTGGTATTATCTGAGCTTGAGGCTGATCAAACTGTTGGGTAACAAAGGCTCCCAGAATTTGTTTCCAATACTCAAGTGCAATTTGCCGGCGACTGGTATCTTTGTGCCGCTGTTTATTGGTTTTTTTACCCTTTAACGAACTGCTATGTTCAGAAGGAGTTGGCGCAACGTGGGTTTGGAACACTTTGCGTTCAACCTTGCCAGTTTCTTGATCATGTATGGTATGAGTGCGGAAAACTTGGTTGGGTAATTGCGGAATTTTAGCGTTTGGCGGGAAAGAGCCACCTCTTAATAAACTGCTGGGAGTTACCTCACCCACCGTATAAATGGATTCAACATAATTTAGGTTATGGTTTGAGGTGACGTAGATGACATTTGCCCGGCCCTCTTGACTTGCAACGATAGGAGCGGCTTTTTCATGCGCTTCAATAATCTCTGTAGTGTTTTTCGGTTTGGGAGCACCAGTAAACGAGCTATGAACGGCTTTGATAAAACCCGAGTTTCTTTTGCCAGTGGCCTCTGCGATATCACGATCGATCTCATAAACTAATTGGGCCAATTGTTCTTGATAAAGCTTAATGGCTAGTTTCAAATAGGCATCAAATTCCAGATGAATGGCCTTATCAAGCGAATAGCCTTTTTTTATGGCCGCATTAAACAGGGGTAGGATAAGATTAGCTTCTTGAGCAGTTAAGATATCGCCTTGCTGCTTTTTAACTAGCGCTCGGAGGATCTCGGTTCTTAATAAACCGGCTTCATTAAACGCTTTCTCTAGTTTGGTTTTGGCTGTGCGCCAATGCCGGTCAATTCTGGCATCGTATTTTTTTAAGGTTTGTTCATTTAATTCTTCGCCTTCCTGCCTTAGCACATATTTACCGATGGTGGTTTGCTGCTCAAGTGCTTGTAGGTAATCTTCTTTCTTAATAAAATCATAGGAATCAAAATCAAGCTTACGGATAATTAATTTTTTGTTAGTACCCAGCAGTTTATGATTAGTCGTATCTTGTTCGGTAATCACCCATTCTTGATAACCCGCCACTTGGTTTGGTTTAGGCTGAATCGCTTTACCTATGGCTTGAATAATTAAAGCACTAATATTTTTAGGATTTTCAGCAATCGCTACTTCAAGCTGCGCGAGAGTGTAACTTTGAGCAGCTTGTTCATTTTCTTCATAACTTGCCTGCTCGGTGATATGATCCTGGCTATCTTCATGCCTTGCTCCATTTTTTATCTGCTCGATCGTAAATAGATTGGCGGCGTAATGGGTTGCAGCATGGGCATGAAAATCTTGAGCTGCTTTTAAGATGACGCTGTTATCATCACCTTTTACTGTTAAAGTTTCAAAGTCTTTTGCGGCTTGCAGAAAAGCCATCTCAAACATGTTTTGATTGAGTCTGGCGGTATATAAGTATTCCACTACCTCATCAAATACTTTTCTGCTAAAGGTGTTATCTTTTTTAACGGTTGGTTGTACAGGTTCTTTCCCACCAAAAAGGCCGTCTTTTACTAAGGTTTCAATATCGCGCTTAAGTTGGTATTTATTGTCAGGTTTGGCCCTGAATTTAACCAAAGTGAGTGCTAACAAGGTAATTCTGGAGGTAAAAATAAATCCCTGTTTTTTATAAAGTTCGAGTTTCTCTCGTTCAAAAACATCAGGATGTTGGATTTGCGCAAGCGTTTTTAATTTATTTTGATAAATTTTCTCAAACTGCTGAATAAGGTTTTCTGGTTGAGGACTGGTTGTAGTTTGGTTTGAATCTTCGACTAGGCAATGGCCAAAAACGGTTTTTGTTAATTTATTTAATTTTTTTATATCGTTTTTATAATCTTGTTTAAGATGGATGTCTGCTTCAGGTAACACGCCCGTTGCGCAGGCGGTAATAAATCCATTATGGTTATGTTTGTAGAGATTAACGATATTTCGTTTCAACGTTTTATTGATATCCGCGAGGGTAACGGTAGGATCGATTTCTAGAGTGGGAATAAAAGTAAGCTTTTGAGTAACAGGGTTTATTTGAGTGTATGGCGCATCGGGTAAGTTTACCACCGTTGAGTTTTGGCTTTGCTCGGCAAGATCGGGTGTGGCACCGGCTTCGAGTATACGTACAGAAGTTGGCTGTTCAACATAGGCTTGGAAAGAGACTTGTTGTTTAATTGCCTGATAGGCTTGCTGGCCCGAGGTGTTAGTCGCTGTAATATCAAAATCGGTAGTCTGAGGATTTATCCTAGAATTAATTTCTGTATCTATGTCTGTATGTAATGGGCTTGTTTTTTGCCAAAAGCTTTTGTTTTTATTCTCGTGATCTAAAATTCCATCCGCGGCTATGCGTTTTAAATTTTGTAATTCGGGGATAAGGTCAGCGAGTATTTTTTTATAGCCGATTAATTTTTGTTGTAATTCAATAGAAAGCGTATCCTGTTCGGCTGCGCTGATTTGATTTTGTAAATAAACGCACACATCCAAGATGCTCAAATGCTGGGTATGGTAATAACCTTGGTTTGGTTTGCTAAAAACTAAGTTCTTGGTTAGATTGGCGCCGACTCCATCTATATCCCTGGGAATCTGATCCTGCTCTACCGCTAAATATTGAGTCCAAATTAAACTGAAATTAATCTTAACTACCGCGTCATAAAGCCCCGCTAATCTATTAAATATTTCATCTGCCTCAATTAAGCCTATAGTAGGCTGGGTAGCAATCCAGTCATTATAATCATAGTAGTAATGTTCAAAGCTGAGTCCTAGTGAATAGTTTTTTACCTGATTAAGATTATGGTTTAAAACTTGAATTTGAGTTGGCATAATTAGTCTCCTTTGCTGATGGGATATCAATAGTTTCTAAATTCGAATTTCAGGTTGAGTCCATTCTAAGAAAAAAAACTTAAGGAAATCTTAAGCCATTAAAAACATTGTTTATTTCTTTACTATACTTGATTTTTTCTTAAGCTTTTATGGTTATAGTTACAGCTAAAGTTTGCTAGCAAATAGTAAAGCGATGCTAAATTTTGAAAAGCAGCTATACTGTAATGGGTTTTAATAGATTATTAAATGAGTAAAAAAGTGATTTTTACTCAGACTGGGACTCAAATAATACATGGCTAATCAAGACGAACGCAATGTTTTAGAAAAATACGCAACTATCGCGAATAATAAAGTACTATCCAGTCAGGCCGATCTAGATCCCAAAGATAAGCTGATGCCTGAAATGTTCGCTTGGTGTGAAAAGCAAGGTAGTATTGCGGTACTTAAAAGTGGTGTAATTTTATCGAGTAACCCTAGCTCACGTGTTGTACAAAATTGCAAAATTATTATGCAAAATAAGGGCTTGCGGCCTGGGAAAATTATTCCAGCCACTCATGAACTCATTCAAATGATCTTGGCCAATGCCGCGGGCTTAGAGGCTAAACAAGACCTAGCATCCAGCGATACGGTCAGCGCACAACAACAAAGATTACGGGTTTTAATCAAAGAGGCAATACACGTTCATGCTACAGATATTCATATTGAAGTGAGAGAAGATGTGGCTCGCATCCGGTTTCGTAAACATGGTGAGTTATATGTACATGCCGAGTGGTTGCCACATGTTGGGCGTGAAGTCGCTTCAGTTGCTTTTAATAAAGAGACTGACCATTCTGTTATCCATTTTAATCCATTAATTCCACAAAATGCCTCTATGCCATTATATGTTGAGGGCGTTGATGTGCGTTTACGTTTAGCCAGTTTGCCAGCCCACGGTGGGTTTGATTTGGTTATGCGGGTTTTAACGGCGGGGGATACTAAGCCGCCTAGCTTAGAAGAGTTAGGTTATACTCAGCAGCATATTGAGTTAATTGAACGTGCAACCAAGATGCCGCATGGCGCCGTATTGGTTGCAGGACCTACCGGCTCTGGTAAAACCACCACCATGGCTAGCTGTATGGAAAGCGTTAATAGTGATCGTAAAGTTTATACTATTGAAGATCCCGTAGAAAAAATTATTGACAATGCCACTCAGGTGCCAGTAAATACCGAGAAAGAAGACCGTAGCTTTGCTTCTATGGGAAGGGCGGCTCTGCGCATGGATCCCGACGTCATTGTCTTAGGGGAAATGCGTGATGAAGATACGGCTCGAGTTCTTGTGCGTGCGGCTATAACGGGGCATTTGGTTTTTTCTACTTTACATACTAATACCGCAACGGGTATTATTACCCGCTTGGTCGATATTGGAATATCTTCGGTATTATTAGGCGATAATAATTTATTAGTTTGTTTGGTCTGTCAGCGTTTAGTTCCACTATTATGTCAAGAATGTGCTATACCTATAGCAGAGGCTAATAAATCAGCAAAAGATTTAGACCGTTGGCAAGCCGTTTTTAAAGATAAATATACTCATTTAAAAGCCAGAGGCATGCATTGTAAGGTTTGTCGTGGCACAGGAATAGCTAAGCGTACAGTGGTAGCTGAA
>JAQSXL010000092.1 GCA_029256685.1 Gammaproteobacteria bacterium
AAATGCAAGTCCAATGGTATTAGCTAAGGATTCCATCGTAAAATGAAACTCATTCAACGTAGAGCCTATAGCTTTAGAAATTTTTAAAATTACCGATTACGGTTTAGCGCGTTCATAGATAGGCGCCCCCGGAAATGAGAAAGAGTCGATGAAACTTATTCAACGTAGAGCCTATGGCTTTAAAAACTTTGAGAATTACAGGCTTAGAGTTAAAGTATTATGTTCATAGATGGCTGCCCCCTAAAGTGGGAAAGAGCCAAAAACCTTTACAAATTAGACGCTTATGATGGCGTCCCCAAGGGGATTCGAACCCCTGTTACTGCCGTGAAAGGGCAATGTCCTAGGCCTCTAGACGATGGGGACAATTTACTTGTCAAATCTTACGGGTTACTTGGTGGAGCTAAGCGGGATCGAACCGCTGACCTCTTGCATGCCATGCAAGCGCTCTCCCAGCTGAGCTATAGCCCCGCTCGAGGATTTGCATTCTAGGGGGTAAAGTGATTTGTGTCAACACTTAATTTACAAATTACTTAAAAATATTTCTAAACGCTCATTTAACGCTGAGCCGATTAAGTATTCCAACCACATCAAGGCTAAAATTATTGTATAAGAATTAGCATGATTTATAAAGTGCGGAGAAAGCCTATATAACGCTTGGGCACCATTGGTTATAGCTTAAGTAAACCAATCTATGATTGGTTTACTTAAGTTCATATAGTACTTACTTGATATAGTCGATGGCCTTTTGCAAGCGAGTTAGCACCCGCTCTCTGCCCAATAGCTTAAGGGTGATATCGAGAGGAGGGGACATGGTGTTTCCGGTAACAGCCACCCTGATGGGTTGGGCAAGTTTACCGAGTTTTAGTGCCAAACGTTCAGCCGTATCGATAATAATTTGGTGTAAATGCTCTTGCTCCCACGTAGCAAGCTGCTTAAATTGGTTTAATACCGCTTGTAACCCGGGGACAATGTCGGTCGTTAAGTTTTTCTCTGCAGCCTTTGGATCAAATTCGGCAAAATCCTGATAAAAATACTGACTCTTTTCTGCCATTTCAACTAAGGTTTTACAGCGTTCGGCTTGAGCCACGACGATGTCTGCAAGTTTTGCACCCTGGCTAGTATCTATGCCTTGCATATGCCAGGCCAATTGCTTGGCCGTATGGATTGGATCACTGGTTTTTAAGTAGTGCTGATTGAGCCATAATAATTTATCGGGGTTAATGGCGGCGGGCGCCTTGTTAATATGAGCCACATCAAAGTAATCAATCATTTCTTGTAGGCTAAAAATTTCCTGATCGCCATGTGACCAACCTAAGCGCACTAAATAATTGAGTAAAGCCTCGGGTAAATAACCTTCATCGCGGTATTGCATGACGCTAGTTGCTCCATGACGTTTAGATAAGCGTTTACCATCAGGACCTAAAATCATGGGTACATGAGTGTAAATGGGCGGTTTATGGTTCAATGCGTGGTAAAGGTTTATCTGTCTTGGGGTATTGTTGATATGGTCATCGCCGCGGATCACATGCGTAATTTTCATATCAAGATCATCGATCACCACCGCGAAATTATAGGTGGGAATACCATCGGTGCGGATTAGTACTAAATCATCTAATTCGGTGTTTTCTACATTGATGACACCGTATACCTGATCGCGAAAGGTAATTTCATCCCGATCGGGGGTACGAAAACGTATAACATGTGGTTTTGTTAGATCAGCTAGGTTAAGTTCTCTGCAATGGCCGTCATAGCGTGGTTTATCTTTGTTTGCCATTTGAGCTTCACGCAGTTTTTCTAAACGCTCCTTACTGCAATAGCAGCGGTATGCATGGCCTTTACTAATAAGCTGTTCAGCAATCGCGCGATAATGTTCATAGCGTTCGGATTGATAAAAAGGACCTTCATCATAATCTAATCCTAGCCACTGCATGCCTTCTAAAATGGCATCGACATATTCTTTAGTTGAGCGTTCATGATCGGTATCTTCAATCCGTAAGATAAAATGGCCTTTATGTTTGCGGGCGTATAACCATGCATAAAGGGCGGTACGGGCTCCACCTATGTGTAAATGACCGGTAGGACTTGGGGCAAAACGAGTTTTAATCATAATGTAGTACTTAATATTTTCTAGGGAATGAGCTATATATTACCTTTGAATCTAAAACTAATAAAGAGCAATACCTAAGCTTCTCGTTTTTTAAGAATTGGATAAGTCGAGTAAGTAGCTATGCAGCATCCATTAAAATAGTAGATAACTTATGTATAGGTATTGACTGGATTTAAAAATAATCGAAATGAAGAGAGGCTTGCCCGGCAATTCCAGTACATCACTAAAACCATAATAAAAATGCTGATTTCTCTTGAAATAATTTTATTAACCCCCATATCTGTTAGCTAACAGTAATTAATTATGAGGATTAATTTATGGGCGATAGACAAGAGCCAATAGCGGAAAATTCCACGCAGGCGGAACAAGAAAATAATAAATGGCAATCATTTCAACAAGAACAGCAAGTTATTCAGGATAGCGAAGAGGGTAAATCTGCTGGTTCACTTGAGCATCCCTCTTATGAAGAGCTGGAAGAAAAGTTAACCACCATGGAACAAAAAGCCCAGGAGAATTGGGATAAATTCTTGCGTGCACAAGCCGAGCTCGATAATGTTAGGCGCCGGGCAGAAAAAGATGTAAACAACGCCTACAAATATGCACAAGATAAATTGCTAAATGCCTTATTACCTGTTGTCGATAGCCTTGAACGAGCCATTGAATCCTGTCAAGGAAATGAAGCCGATAAGGTTATTATAGAGGGAATTGAATTAACCTTAAAACTGTTTTTAGATACCTTAGAAAAGCAGGGTATCAAACAGCTAAATCCTAAGGGCGAGATGTTTGATCCTAATTTCCACGAGGCAATTTCAATGCAAGAAACGCAAGAGGTTGATTCGGGCTGTGTGCTTAATGTGATTCAAAAGGGTTATAAACTGCATGATAGAGTACTTCGCCCGGCATTAGTGGTCGTAGCAAAGTAAAGAACTGATTTATTAAATATGGCTTGTCAGGTACAGCCGGGGGCGCATAACCTGCTAGGTCTTGAAATTATTGAAATAGTCCCCACTATGAATTAATAATGAATTCAATCGGAGAATGAAGATGGCAAAAATTATTGGTATTGATTTAGGTACAACAAATTCTTGTGTAGCTGTGATGGAAGGCGACAGCGTGAAGGTTATTGAAAATGCCGAGGGTTTTCGGACTACACCTTCTATCGTTGCTTTTACTAAAGAGGGTGAGGTTTTAGTTGGGCAGGCTGCTAAGCGTCAAGCGGTCACTAATCCTAAGGATACTCTTTACGGAGTTAAACGTTTGATTGGCCGTCGTTTTGAAGATAAAGAAGTTCAAAAAGACATTGGCATGGTGCCCTATGAGATTATCAAAGCGGATAATGGAGATGCCTGGGTTAAACGTTCAAATGGTGAAAAATTAGCAGCTCAGCAAATTTCAGCCGAAGTATTGAAGAAAATGAAAAAAACAGCTGAGGATTACTTAGGCGAAAAAGTCACCGAAGCCGTGATCACCGTACCCGCTTACTTTAATGACTCCCAGCGTCAAGCGACCAAAGATGCAGGAAGGATTGCAGGCTTAGATGTTAAACGAATTATCAACGAGCCAACCGCAGCCGCTTTGGCATATGGCATGGATAAAAAGCGTGGCGATTCTATCGTTGCCGTTTATGACTTAGGTGGTGGTACTTTTGACGTATCGATTATTGAGATTGCTGAGGTGGAAGGCGAGCACCAATTTGAAGTATTGGCAACTAACGGTGATACCTTCTTAGGCGGCGAAGACTTTGACTTACGTCTGATTGATTATCTCATTGATGAATTTAAGAAAGATGCGGGCATTGACCTGCGTAATGATCCGCTAGCCCTACAACGGCTTAAAGAAGCCGCTGAAAAGGCTAAGATTGAATTATCATCGGCGCAACAAACCGATGTTAATTTGCCTTATATTACAGCCGACGCGAGTGGCCCTAAACATTTAAATATCAAAGTGACCCGGGCTAAATTGGAAGCTTTGGTTGAAGACTTGATTCAACGTACCATTGAACCTTGCAAGACTGCATTAAAAGATGCTGGACTCAAAATCAGTGAAATTAATGATGTTATTTTAGTCGGCGGCCAGACCCGCATGCCAAAAGTACGCGAAGCCGTGCAAGAGTTTTTTGGTAAGGAACCTAGGCTTGATGTAAATCCAGATGAGGCTGTTGCAATTGGGGCTGCGATTCAAGGTGCGGTCTTATCAGGCGAGGTGAAAGACGTATTATTGCTAGACGTAACCCCGTTATCCCTAGGTATCGAAACCATGGGTGGTGTGATGACCAAGCTGATTGAAAAAAATACGACGGTTCCTACTAAAAAATCACAGACGTTTTCGACGGCCGAGGACAATCAATCCGCCGTGACTGTGCATGTATTACAAGGTGAGAGAGAGATGGCCTCTGCCAATAAATCATTGGGCCGTTTTGATTTAAGTGGTATTCCATCTGCACCTCGAGGTACACCGCAAATTGAAGTAACCTTTGATATAGATGCCAACGGTATTCTTAAAGTTTCTGCCAAGGATAAAGCCAGCGGTAAAGAACAAAAGATCGAGATCAGAGCCTCCAGTGGTTTATCCGAAGATGAAATTCAACGGATGGTAAAAGATGCCGAAGCGCATGCTGAAGAAGATAAAAAATTCCACGAGTTAGTAAATGCACGTAATCAGGCCGATGCAATGATCCATGGCGTCACAAAGACCTTAACTGAAGCAGGGGATAAAGCGACTGCTGATGAGAAGACTAAGATTGAAGCGGCTATAGAAGCACTTAAGCAAGCCCTAAAAGGCGATGACAAGGCTGAGATTGAAGCTAAAACAAAAGATCTGAGTGATGCCTCTTCGGCCTTAGCACAGCGCATGTATGAACAGCAAAGTAGCGAAGGTGCGGCTAGTGGCGCTTCTGAAGGTACGGCTAAACCCGAATCAGACGTGGTGGATGCCGAGTTTGAAGAAGTGAAAGACGATAAAAAGTAAATAGTTTTATCATCGCTCTAAATTAACTATTCCCTTCTTTTGGCACAGGAAAACCTGTTGCAGGAAGAAGGGTATTAAGGAAACAAGAAATAAGATTATGGCCAAACGTGATTATTATGAGGTACTAGGCGTTTCTCGCAATGCCAGTGAAGCGGAAATTAAAAAAGCCTATCGTAAACTAGCGATGAAGTACCATCCAGATAGAAATCCGGATCAAGATAGTGCAGCTAAATTTCAGGAGATCAGTGAGGCCTATGAGGTGCTGACCGACGAACAAAAGCGCGCGGCTTACGATCAATTTGGCCATGCTGGCGTCGAAGGACAAGCTGCTGGTGGCGGAGCCGGGTTTGGTGGTTTCGGCGGATTTGGTGGATTTGAGGATATTTTTGGTGACATTTTTGGCGGCGGTGGTGGCGGTCGGAGCCGTCAGTCACGTGCTCAACGCGGAGCTGACCTACGCTATAATCTGGACCTTACGTTAGAAGAAGCTGTACATGGCACTAACAAAAACATTCGCATCCCAACTCTAGTTAGCTGTAAAACTTGTGGCGGCAGTGGCGCTAAAAAAGGTTCTAAACCACAAACTTGTAAGCAATGTGATGGGCATGGGCAAATTCGACTGCAGCAAGGTTTTTTCACCGTGCAGCAAACCTGTCCGGTCTGCCATGGCGAGGGAAGCATTATTACCGATCCATGTTCGGACTGTCATGGACAGGGGCGCACTCAGGAATATAAGACCTTGTCGGTTAAAATCCCAGCCGGTGTTGATACGGGGGATAGAATTCGTTTAGCCGGTGAAGGTGAAGCGGGTACACAAGGTGGACCTGCCGGTGATTTATATGTTCAAGTGAATGTGAAAGAGCACGCTATCTTTACGCGCGAAGCTAACGATCTGCACTGTGAAGTGCCCATTAGTTTTGTTATGGCGGCCCTGGGTGGAGAAGTCGAAGTTCCTACGCTCGATGGTCGGGTAAAAATTAAAATTCCCGCAGAAACCCAAAGTGGTAAATTATTCCGTTTACGTGGCAAAGGGGTTAAATCAGTCAGAGGCGGCCATGCCGGTGATTTATTGTGCCAAATCATGGTTGAGACACCGGTTAACTTGACTGCTAAGCAAAAAGATTTACTCCAGCAGTTTGAAAAAGAATTAGCAAGTGACAATATCGATCACGGTCCTAAAACCAGCTCGTGGTTTGATTCGGTAAAGCGGTTTTTTACCCAGGCGAGTTCTTAAGTTTATAATTTTTTAATAAACCAGCGCAGTCACTGCGCTGGTTGCTATATTATTAAAATGTGTAGTTTAAACCCAAAATCACGTTGTTAGTTGTGTATTTATCGGCAGACAGGGTTTGATTTACCTCACCCACTGTGTTTTGGGTATTCAATTTGCCTAGGGATAAGTACTGGTAGGCTAAAGAAACACCCAATTTTGGGGTGAACTGATAGTTGATACCCGCGGTAAAATCATAGGCAAACTGGGTTTTGCTTTTGTCTAACCAGTTACCTTGCTCGTCTTCGGTGGTGCTGATGAAATTGCCGGCCACTTTATTTTGTGCAACACCTACACCTGCTCCGAAAAACGGCGTGAATTTCTGGTAAGCGGGCAGCGCATAGATGAAGTTCGCTAAATAGACGTTGCTGCGTACACTGATGGTATCCCATTCGTGATAACCGTCGTTGTATAAGGTTGACATTTTAAAATCTTGTTTATTGATACGTAGCGCCTGTAGCTCAATACTCAAAGGTGAGTCGGGCAAGTTATAACCTATTGCCGCACCAAACAAAGCGCTGTTGTCGTTACTACTTACCGCGGAAGAAATGGAGGTTTCATCCAATTCTAGTGAATTCAAGCCACCGGTGTTCCCTATGGCGACGCCGCCTAAGGCTTCTACGTATAGTCCATCTAAGGCTGAGGCTGCAAAACTATTACAGCTAAGTGATAAAGCAGAAATAAGTCCAATAGTTTTGAGTTTATTCATAATAGTTCCTTTATTAATGTAAAATAAATCTTACTAACTATAGTGCATATTTATATTTTTTCCAGTCATCTTAGCGGGTTGTTTTTCTATAAACCGTTAAAATATGGCCTAGCATTTGCACTAATTCTGCTTGATGCGTTTCACAGATATGTTGGGCTAGCTCACGTTTTTCATCGCGCTCGAGGCCACTGATACGAATTTTTATCAGTTCATGGTCAAATAAGGCGCGTTCGATTTCGGCTTGCACGGTTTCGGTATAACCCTTGGAGCCTAACATTACGACGGGATTCAAGCTATGCGCTTGACTACGGAGTTCACGGATTTTAGCTTTGCTGATCATGATAAATACTGTCAATTAAATTAATGAGACTGGCATTGTAGCGGCTAAATAAATACAATGCCAGCTCA
>JAQSXL010000093.1 GCA_029256685.1 Gammaproteobacteria bacterium
ATGAAATAAGCATCTTTTAATATGTAATTATCCTTTCTACAAACCGACAATTCGGCTAATTTCAGTAACTGACTAATAAAGTCAGTAAAATTTTCATCATGCGGAGCTAGCTGCCCGATTACCCAAAAACAGTTTTTAATCACATGATATGATGTATTGCTATTGTCACTATTATGTATGACCTTTGTCGTTAATGCGATTAAATGAGCTGTGTTATTGGCTGAACTTGCCAAAGTAGCGAAAAATAGTCCCCTATTTTCTTTATAGGCGGCCGTATATAGTGCATACCAATTTTCTAATATTGGCATAACTGCCTGCCTATTCTGCTCGGTTAGGATAATTTTTCTCAGAATAGTAAGGACTGCTGATCTTAAATCTTTATTTGTTACGGTAAGCAGAGTTGACTCAAGTTCAGTGAGTAATTCCTCGGTAACATTGTCATGGAGATAGTTCTTGACCATGAGTTTTCTATCCAAGTTAATGGGTATTCCGAGGTCCGCCATCGCCCTAAGTTTAGTGAGTTCCTTACTCTCCTTCCAGCTTCTGGTAATATCAGTTAAACTATAATACTCTGCTGCCACATCATAAGCATAGGTGCGCAAATACACATTATTGTTTAATAGAGCAGCTTGAATAGCGGGTTTAGCTATATCTGTTTTTGCTAGCGAACACAGAGCGCTGGCAATAAAAAAATTATTCCAAAGATTATTTTTATCCGTCAACTTCGTTTCTAAGCTAGCAATAAGTTGGCCTTGTAATTTAGCAAATGCTTCTGTTTTTAATAAATTAGACACAGCTTCACGTAAATATCTATAGTGGGTCTTGCTTGCCAATGAATAGCTCGGAGTATATTTTAAGAGCTCTATAAGCTCAGTTTTTTTGTCAGCGATGAATGCGCTGCTTGGTTCTTGTAGCAATTGCAATAATTCTCGGTATCTTTTTATTAACTTACATCGTTCGTCATTGTTATCTTGCTTTTCGAGAGCTGTTATTTGACTTGCAAAATTTAACTTCACTGGTTCCTTTGCCAAGGCATATTGAGTATAAACGAGGCTGAGATAAAAGTAGGCATTGTCTCGCGTTGTAATTTCTTGTATTGAACTTAACCATGTAGTTAAGGCTCGTGCTTCGCTAATCGGATTGTTAAGTGAAAATTTCACTAGAACTTGCATTGCCTTAACTCTTAACCAGGCGCTGTGTTCTGTACAACCTGCAATGCTAATAAGAAGCTTAGTCGTTTCCTTAGCCGCGACTTCACCAATTTTTAACCTCGCAAATATCTCTATAAGATCGTGTTTTGCTTCATCTGATAAAATAGCCTGAGATTTTTCAATGCTTTCGGCTATGGCTTCATGCAAGTCGGGGTATTGACTACTCACTTTAATCAAGGTTTGCACAGCTTGCTGTCTAATTCTATCATCGTCACAACCTTGTTCCCAGTTACCGGAATACTCCCTAAAAATAGCAATCAGCTGAGCTATGATTCGTTTGTAAATTTTTTTATCAATTATAGGCAATTCTACTAAAATCCTAGCCACTGTAAATTTATTGAAACTATTGCTCTCTGATCTCATCAGGTAATCCAAAATTCTGGCAAGTTCTTCTTTAGTTAATGTATTGCCTTCAGTCAATTTAGCTATGGCTTTTTCTCTTAATAACTCGCTATCACTGGTAATGCCATCAAATTCACGCTTAATCTTGTCTACGGTTTGTGCATTAAGGTGAATGTTGCCTGAAGCAAGGTCTTTGCAGATATCTTTACAAAACGAGCCTCCTACCATTAAATAACTTAAAATGTGGTATCGCGCAGTGTTTATTACACGCTTGTTACTTTTGTAGGTAACCAATTTTTTTAGCCAAGCATGGGTTTTGTTGATTTCGTTTGGGAATTCTTTGCGTACGTGATCTAGTTTTTCTAGGCTGAGTCCATCTAAACAGCGGACTATTAATAAGTAGTGGTATAGTCCAAGCAAGTCGGATGGACTATGGTATAAATAGCTAAAAAATTCTGTTAACGGTTTTTCTGTAAGTATACCGGCTACAAATTGCCAAATGAGCTGGTAGCGCGGATTATACTTATAAGTTGCCACGAACTCTTTGAAAGTGATTTGCTTATCATTAATAGGGATTGGCTGTCCTCTTTGCACTTGACTGACAAGAAATTGAGCCGCAAAGTACTCTTGAAAGGTCAGGTGAATGAAGTAGTAGTCTTTTTTATAGTCCGCTCTTTGACTGTCTTCGCTTTGTACCGGCTTTAAAAATTGCGATTCCAATATATCGGTTAGTTTAAGCACTTTACCTTGGGATGCTACACCCTCACTAAGTTGCTTAATAACAGTTGTTACGTGGCCGCCAGGTAAAATGACGCTGGGTTGACGTATAAAACCTGTAAACGCAATCTGTGCTAAATAGTTGCGGATCGCTTCTTGCTCTTTTTCTACAATCTGTTCTTCAGTATTTAGTGTATGGGTGGATAAAGGATTATAGCTACGTCTATTAAGGTAGCGTCTAAGCAATGCATCTTCTAATTTTTGATATAAATTGCTTATCGTCATACTATTATTTAAGGATATATTTTCGTCTTCCCAAGTATAGCAGATAAGCTCGAGGTTAATAGGGATATGGGCCGTGCCCCAGATACTAGGGTTTTGCTTGAGAAATTTGGCCAGCGCTTCGGCTTTGCCGGTAGTATCGGCTTTAAAGTAGGCTTGAATATATGCGCTGATGTTATCATCCACAAATCCAATGTTTTCCAGTTGACGCCCAAATCTGTTACTAATGACACCGACGTAATAGGGCCGGGAAGTTAGCAGCGTATACGTAGCTTGCTGTTGTTGAATAAGAAATTGCAATACTTGCGCTCTGAAAGTATATTGCTGTTTCTCATCTTGCTCATTCAGTAAGTGGGCTACCTCATCAAAACCATCTAATAGATAAAGCACTCGGTCAGGAGGGATTTTCTGTAGCGCAGCCATAATATCAACCTCAGCATAGGGTCCACTTCCCATATGGTCTGGTTGGAAACAAAACTGCTTAATAAGCTGAGGCAAGGCTTGAGATACCGTCAAGCCAGTTAAATTAAGTGTAGCTACTTGCCGCAGCGGCAACCAAATTAGCGCGTCAAATTGTTTTGACCATAATTTACCGCGTGCCCAATCATAGGCTAAACGTTGACATAAGGTAGTCTTACCCGTCCCAGCTCCACCAGTCACTAGCACTCGGCGTAGCATCGATTGATCGGCATTTTTTTGCTGCTCGTTATCCGTTAGTTTAAAGATAGCCTTGGGCTCTAAAGGCTCTTTTACCGCATAGATGGCTTCATAACTATTGGCAAAATCCTTATCGGCGCGTTTAAGCTTTTGATCCTTATCGGTTTGCTCTTGCTGATGTATAAGCGCCAGGTTAATAAAACAATCCGCTATTTTTGCCGGCTTACCCAATAGACGAGGAAAGCTATCCTTAGCCCGATAACAGTTACGTAAGGCCTGGGTTATTTGTTCTGAGGTTATTGACTGCTTGTGCATTTTTGCTTCGGACTGAATTTGCGCAAATCCTGTAACATGAACATTAATAGGTCCAAAAATGGTTCCGCCACTGATACCAGTTGCCGTCACGGCTGTCCCAAGTTCCGGATGATGGCTATCAGATAGCTCTATTTTAGTTTCTGGCTTAGTCTGACTATCTTGCCTTTTTCCAAGCCCAACTGAAGTTAGCAAGATAGGCACAAAATGTAAGCTTTTTTGACCTACTGCTAATTTAGGAATGAATTGGCTAGCGAGTATAGTGCTAATTTCCTGTTCATCTGAAATTTGCTGATACCCCCCTTCAGTTACCTTATAATAGCCAGGGATACACTGATGAGTGTCCATATCCTGCAATATTTCTATGACTAAAATGCCAGGTAAATTAAGTTCTTTAAGGAGCATACGGCCTTCAACCGCAGGCCTTCCCCAGATAGGTGGACGTTTATTAAAGTCTTTAAATAATTCTGCATCGGTATATTGTATGAAGTAATACTCGTCTGGCTGTAATAGGGTTGTTTTATCTTCTTTATTCCAATCATCTACTTGTTGTTTATTAGTATGATAGAAGTTATGACAATGATTGCGCAATATCTTTTCATTACAATCATTATTATCTTTCATTTCATTAATAGACTGTGCTAAAGCATCAAAGAAACAGCCGCCATCATCAACTGCTTCACCAAACATAAGTGAATCAGGCAGCTCGAACCGCTTGTCTACATCATGCAGCCCCTTACGATTCTTTGCCGTAGATTTTTGTTTTGTAACTTGGGACAGCCGTGCAGTTGCCGTTGAATATTCTGGGATTTCTTGCTGGGTAGTGGTATATGTTAAAGGCTTATGAATCCTCTCATTTTGAGAACTGCTTTGGTGATAGGTCGTGGTATGACCTACTTGTTTCAAGCGGTCAAAGTGATTGTTATTGACAAATAACAAATCAGCCCGCTGACTGGCATGTGCTGGTTTATCATGCGGATACAGGGCATGCTCAAGCAATTGGCCATCATTACCCATGCACCAGATATACAACGCTATGCCTTGCATATGCGCCAACAGTTGTAATATTGCAGGATGAGCCCAGCCTGCGTCTACTCTTCGGTCGCATAAATCGTAATCTAGATACCCCTGCTGTATGACCAGATCCTCCGCATAGCGTTGCAGCTTGGCCATGGCCTGGGTATTCTCTTGCCCGGTGGTCCCTTGATAGTGCTGGTAAGCCGCTTGCAGATCGGTCGTGTTCTGGGGGGCTTGGCTGACTAAGTATTCAACAAAGCCAGGCTGGAGTAGTTGTTCTGCCACTAAGGCTTTTAGCCTATCGCGATTGTTAGTCAAACTGTCAGATAACTGCTTATAAGCCTTGGCACGTGTGATACCCAAAGCCGTATAACCACAATCACCATCAGCTCTTACTGCATGTCGGCTAAATTGAATGCCAGATGGTGTGCAGAGGACATTGCCAAGCTGCGGAGTTTGTAACTTGGCAGACTGAGTCAGTTGTTCTACAGTTGATGGCTCATTGTGGTACTTTTTTTTTCAGCTAATTGCAAATGATCTACTTCATCCTTTCTAGCAGCCACCGGTGGCTGCTGCGCTAACCCATCTTTAGTTCTCTGTTGGTTGATGAGTTGGGCTGAACTAGAATCTACATTTTGATTTCTAGGTACTGCTCTTACAGCACTGCCTATTACATTAAGATTACCTATATTGCCCGCAAATTTTGAAGCTTTCGAAATGCCAAAAGCCCTTATTTTGACTCCGCTATCCGCTACCGACTTTAAAAAATGTTGCCTTAAATCTTTCAAATACTCAATGTTAATTTGATTGGTGTCTTCAGGAAACTCATCCAAAGTTGCATGCACATTAGCTGTGCCAATATGGCCTTGATGAGTAAAATCGCCCCCTTCTTCTATCAATCTAGCCTCGATACTGTCTGGTTCCTGGTAAGTTGTTGCATGTAAAAAGCCTAACAATTTACCTGCTTTATCAGGATTTTCTTTCAACCATGTTGACAATACCTTACGGATATCAAATACAGATATATTATCTGTTGCTACCTGAAAAACTTTTGCACCATTGTGTTGCTTAGCAATTCTGTTTCCTACTAAATACTCTAAAATGGTAGCATCATTTTGTAAATTATCCTTGGCATAATCAGCTAAGGCTTGAGCTAGCGCCTGCTTATCCAGGTTGTTTATTCGTTGATAGTGCTCTAGCGACTTATAAAAGGCTTTAAGCCACGCTTGCATGGGTTGACTAAAGTGGATCAGTAGCAGGGTATTGCGATTAGTATAGTCCTTATGCAGGCTATAATGTGCTCTATAATCTAAATCAAAGTCATTCGTACCATCTTTTAGCGAATAGGTTCCACTCTTAAACACCGCATTACTAAAAAAATACTGACGCTGATTACCCATAGGCCAATCAATGATATAGCGTGCTGAGTACTCGGAATTTTCAAATAGTTTAACAATGTTGCTCATAGCATGCGCTTGTTTTAAATGCCAAATATATACCCAACCATGATTACCTAAATTAGGATCCAATCCATAGCACGTTCCTACGTGATGACCGCATGTATTGACAAGATTAGGATAAGACAGATAATTAATGATATCTAGCTGCTCTAAGTCTATTTTCCCTTGAGCTAAATTAGGTTGTAATTCTTCTAAGCTTTCTCGAGAGCCAGGACTTTCAAAGGTGACGGCATTAACATCAGGATAGTTCTTGCTGCGATGACAGTAATAAACGGAAAGCTCTGCTAGAAAAGCACCTAAGGAATGTCCGGTAAAGGATAAGTGACAATTCCAACCTTTCGCCAAATCAATCGCTTTATCAATCGCTTTAAACACCGCTATCTTCTGTGGACTGATCTTCTTTAAATAGACACCTTTAAAATCTTCCAGCAATGAGCCTAGACTATAAGTACCGCGGTGTACCAATACAACTTGACGGGTTCTATTATTTATATAGATAGCCCCCACATAATCTGATTCACCAAATATTACTTTATTAACTTTCCAGTCCTCTGTTTTAGGCACTGTGTCGTTTTTGTTAAGTGCGGCACCTTGATATACATGCTCACTTAATAAGGCATACTCATAATCGGTGGGGCGGTTATCGGGTAAAATATTAGAAGCCAATGGGGAGGTTTGATTTGACGTGACCATATTTCTACTCCTCTTTAGATACTATTAAAGGATAGACCTTTAAATTATCTACCTGCATAGTCGCGAATGCAAGCCATTTTATAATTTTTCAGCAGTTCCCGCTGAAAATGCTCATACCTAAGTTGTCAGGTATAAATCATGGATACCAAGAGACTCATTGTCAGGATTCGAAGGCAATTAGTTTTAACTTTTTCGACCTTGTACACGGGTGTTAAGAGGTATTGGGATGAGCCAAATAGAAATCAGCTTTTACTACTTAAGGCATGAAACAACTTCTCCCAGCTTTCAAAGAGCTCACTAAATATGGCTTAAATGAAATAACACTATAATCGTTATAATCTCACCCCTGCTTAATCGACATTGCCACCACCTTTTGCGTGCTGGGTTAGGCAGAACTCTCGCATGAGTTTTTTGCAACCGATGCTTGCAAAAAACATCAATATCACAGAGTATTTCTACTATCGGTGCTAGCATGCTTTTCTCCTGAATTTTCAGTCGGATCCAGGTTTACTAGTTTTCCAGCACCGTTCAGTTTTTCAACTCCTTACGCAGAGTTCAGGTTATTTTAATAAGAGTAAGTTAGGGTGTGTCATCAATTAACAAGATAAGGATTTTTCACCAAGGACAAAACTTATTACCCTAGGCGTATTTTTTAAATAGAGTTGGGTATTCACATGCGCCGCTATGGGTTAA
>JAQSXL010000094.1 GCA_029256685.1 Gammaproteobacteria bacterium
AACTTAAAAATAACAAAGGCAGTAACTGTTTTAACAGGGATTTTCCATCGGTATTATGCCATCGGCACAAAGGTCCGATTCCAATGATGATTAACAAAGGGATAAACAGAGGTACCAATACGGCATTAAAATAAGGCGGCCCCACCGATAGTTTACCAAGACCCAAGGCATCGATAATCAATGGATATAAGGTGCCTAGCAACACCGTAGCCATGGCAATCACTAAAATAATATTATTGCTGAGCAATAAAGTTTCTCTAGAAAGCAGCGCAAATCTTCCGGTCGAACTCTGTAGATTTGGCGCACGCCAGGCATAAAGACCTAAAGACCCACCAATAACCAGTAATAAAAAGGTTAAAATAAAGGTTCCGCGCGTAGGATCGCTGGCAAAGGCATGTACAGACACTAACACGCCCGAGCGAACTAAAAAAGTACCCAACAAACTGAGTGAAAAAGCGCAAATAGCTAAAAAAATAGTCCAGCCTTTAAACAAATCACGTTTATCAACAACCATTAACGAATGAATTAATGCGGTGCCCACTAACCAAGGTAAAAAAGAAGCATTTTCAACCGGATCCCAAAACCACCAGCCGCCCCAACCCAACTCACGATAAGCCCACCAGCTGCCTAAGGTAATCCCCAAGGTTAAAAAACACCAAGCGGTTAAAGTCCAGGGGCGGGTCCAACGAGCCCAAGCCGTATCGAAACGGCCGGTTAATAAAGCGGCTATGGCAAAAGCAAAAGCCACCGAAAATCCCACATAACCCATATATAACATGGGTGGGTGAATAATAAGTCCGGGGTCTTGCAACAATGGATTTAAATCCTGACCATCACTAGGAAAATCGGGCAATAAGCGATTAAAGGGATTTGAGGTTGCCAAGATAAATAGTAAAAAGCCTACGCTGATAATGCCCAGTACAGCCAACACCCTAGCGACAATAGCTAAGGGTAAATGTCGGCTTAACCGGGTAATAGCCAGCATCCAAATACTTAAAATCAAGATCCAAAGTAATAAAGATCCCTCATGCGCTCCCCAAACGGCACAAATGCGATAAATCAACGGCAAACTACTATTAGAATTTGCTGCCACATACTGCACCGAAAAATCATTAGTAATAAAGGCATAGGTTAAGGCCAAGTAACTAACAGTAACCAATAACCACTGACCAACGGCTAATGGGCGCGCTAGCTGCATTAGATTTGTTTTTCCTAACTGAGCCCCTAATAAAGGAAAAATGGCTAGAGTTAGCGCAAGACAGAAAGCTAAAATTAAAGCAAGTTGTCCGAGTTCTGGAATCATACGGTAGAATTCTTTGCTTGCGCTAGAGCATCTTTAACGATGGGTGGCATGTATTTTTCATCATGTTTAGCTAATACTTGACTAGCCCGAAATTCGTTCTGGGCAGTTAACTGCCCTTGCACGACTACCCCTTGGCCGTCGCGAAATAAATCCGGCAAAATCCCATTATAAGAAACGTTAATATTATGCACCAAGTCTGTCACAATAAATGCCACCTCAAGCTCCGTCTTAGCATGCATCACACTGCCCTGCTTAACCAAACCACCTAAGCGAAAAGTATGATTTTTAGGTGCTTGCCCCTGTATGATTTGACTGGGGGTATAATATACATTGATATTTTGCCGCAACGCATATAAAACAAAGCCTATAGCTATGCTTACCCCTAGCATGATCACCAGTAGATAGGTTAATCGTTGCCTACGTTTTGGATGCATTATTGCCTCTTCTCTACTAATAACTGCTGCTTAAGTTTTTTTAAAATTTTGCGGTTATTACGCAAAGCACCTATTGTATTACCCATTAAAATTAATAGGGTAACAGCGTAGGCGGGCCACACATAGGCAGCATAACCGCCCATGGTTAAAAAATTGTGCAGTATTTTCATTTGAATAACTCTTTAACCCAGGTGCTACGGCGCTCACGGTATAGCACTTCTGTTCTAGCCTTAATTAGCATCACTATTACATAATAAACTAAAAATCCAGCAATCATGGACAACAAGGGATATAACATGCTAGGCGCAATAGCGGGTTTAGCAAACCGGCTTATTGTAGCGCCTTGATGCAAAGTATTCCACCAATATACCGAATAATGAATAATAGGAATATTGATAGAACCTACCAACACCAAGATAGCCGAGGCCTTATCTTTCTGCTCCCGATTAGGAATGGCCGATTTTAACGCAATCACGCCCAAATATAAGAATCCTAAAATAAGCTCCGAGGTTAAGCGTGCATCCCAAATCCACCAAGTGCCCCACATGGGTTTGCCCCAAATAGAACCGGTAATAAGTGCCAGAAAAGTAAACCAGGCTCCAATAGATGCACTAGCGGTTAATACCACATCCGCTAACTTGATACGCCATACCAGACTTAATAAGGCACAAAAAGCCATCATTAGATAAATAAACATCGATAGAAAAGCACTAGGCACATGAATATAAATGATCCGATAAGCATCGCCCTGCTGGTAATCGGCTGGGGATAACACCAATGCGCCTAATAAGCCATAGCCAATTAACAAAATAGCCAATCCTGAACACCAAGGTATTAGTTGCCCGGCCATTTGATAAAACTTTTTGGGCGACGCTAATTTATATAAAAATGCATACATAGTGATTAACTATAACTTCCATCGGTTCTTATCTTAACAAAGTCTATTAGAACAATTTTCTTTCTGCAACATGTCTCGTATAAAGGTGTTAATAATGTCGTCGGAAACATTTGTTTTCCTAAATTGTTGATAATCATTCATTAATCCTAATAAACGTTCTGCTTCGTATAATTGTCCTATTTCATAGCAAGCCTTAGCGCGATAATAATAGACATCACCAAACCAAGGATAACAATCATTAAACTCACTAAAAAGCGTAATACACCTTTCATAAAAACGGCTAATTAAGCTTGTATCGCTTAGCTTACCCACTTTCTGCAAAGTTTTAAGCGCTTGTTCTAGTTTATTGTCCATTTCATAGCTAACCCCATTTCCAAATATTTTTTCAAAATGGGTTATCTGCTTAACAATAGTTTCTTTAAACTGGCCATATTTTTGGTTCATAACTTCAAAATATTTATTTTTTTCATCAACTCCCCAGAGGGATTGATTGACCCTAATCATTTCATGCACGATATTCGCCGTGTCTTTTACGTGATAGTCTAGTAATTTTTTAGTACTGCAAGCTTGCTTACCTTTATTAAGGTTGCGGTAATTACTGTTCCTTTTTTTACTTTCAGAAAGGTAGGCTTCTAAAAGTTGCTCTAAATTCTTTATATCTTGAAAAGCCGGATGCTGAGCATCTTTATCAAAAAACAGGGCTGTCTCTGCAGAGTTTTTTATTTTAGTAGGCTTCTTCTTTGCTATGGGCGCCCGCTTAAGAAAACGTTCTCTTTTTTCTTCTGTTTGGAAACCCACTAACCTATTTTGAAACGCTTGGTTGGTTTCAATGTAGTGAAGTATATCATAAGAAGGCTTTAACCGGCTTTCTGACTTAAAATATCGAGGATCCGAGCCATTTTTATCTACAATAGCTAAATCTAAGGCTTCCATACTTAATTTATCCTTATTATTATCTTTCATCGCATATTTTCTATAATTAAACTGAATTTTGGCTAAGCAATGTGTTAGATTAGCCAAAATTTAGGTTGGTTATGGTATAGTATAAAATTAAAACGGCTATTTTTACTAGGGTCTGTTGACATTTGGTTAGTATTACAAGTTTTACGCTTATTAGGTAATACTCATTCTTAACGCCGCAGCCGTAGCAATCGGCAATAAGGTTATTCCCCCTATCAATAAAGCAGCTAACCAAGCTAATTGTCCTGCATAACCAAGTCCCGCTAAAGCTCCCGTCACCGCACCCGCACCAAAAATTAAAATGGGCACGTATAAGGGAAAAATCAATAAAGCCAATAATAATCCCGCATTACGTAAATTAACGGTTAAAGCAGCCCCAAAGGCGCCTATCAGGCTTAATAAGGGCGTTCCTAACAAAAGGCTCAACCATAAAGGCTTCATGACTTCATTTGGCAAATGTAATAACAAAGCAAAAACGGGTGCAATAATGACCAAAGGCAACCCCGTTAATAACCAGTGAGCGATAATCTTCGCTAAAACCAATCCGCTTAGCGGATGAGGACTTAATAATAGCTGCTCTAAACTACCATCCAAATAATCCACCCGAAATAATCTGTTTAACGATAGCAAGGTTGCCAACAAGGCAGCCACCCAAATAATACCAGGACCTATGGCAATGAGAGTCGTAGCTTCCGGCGTCATAGCCAGTGGAAATAAACTACACACCAAAATAAAAAATAGCAGTGAGTTTAATACTTCATTGAATTGTCTAAAAGCTAATAATAGCTCACGTTTAAAAAGTACGGTTAAGGCCTGATAGAATTGCATTAAACCAGCTCACAGGTTTTGAGAGGAATGTTGGAAATATTAAGAGTTTGATGCGTGGCCATAATAATCATGCCGCCTTGAATACAATGCTCTGTAAATATTTGCTCCAATAATATAATAGTCTGTTTATCTAACGAGGTAAAAGGCTCATCAAGAATCCATAATTTTGCAGAGCTCACTAATAATCGCGCCAAGGCAACACGCCGCTTCTGGCCTGCCGACAAATCTTCTGTCAAGATATTAGCATAATGAGTTAAACCAAACCGCTGAATAGCCAAGGACTCATTATCCAATGATTGTTGCATTAAACAGCGACTAAAATGCAAATTTTCTGCTACCGAAAGGCCTGCTTTAATACCATCCAAATGGCCAAGATAACAAATCATAGCCGCATAAGCTGCCCTATCGTCCTCAATAACTTGGTTCTGCCAGCGTACAGTTCCGGTTAATGGGCGAGCAAGTCCCGCTAAGATTTTTAGCAAACTACTTTTACCCGCGCCATTTTTGCCAATGATTTGTAATATTTCGCCGGGGTGCAAAATAAAACTTAAATCTTGGAATAATAAACGCTCGCCTCGTTCACAACTTAAGGAATTTACCATTAGCACATTTAAAACCCTGTCATCAGTGGAATTAGATTTTATGGCTAATTGTAACAAATTACGAGGCGGTGCAAAGTTATTTGAAATTAATGAGTGGATCATCCTCTAGTTGTTCGATGTTATTGGTTTGCAATTGCTCTGAAATTTTTGGGCATTTGGTCATCACTAAAATTTTATTATAGGTAGTAAAATCCGCGTTATTATCGGCAGCTCCCTTAACGGTATAGAGTTTAGAAAAAACATGCCATTCTTTTATTTTTGTCTTCTGAGCATCAAGATACACGGCTTCAGCATACGCCCCAACTTGCACAATCGGATAAGAGGTTTGACCCGAGCTATACATTACCGGCACTGTAAAAATTTCGGGCTTTAGCTCATCAGGGCATTTTGGTGGCATCACGATGGCAGGATTCGCCTGAGTTCCAGCAACAATATCGGTGTATTGAATGGCAGCAGCATCCGGTATAGGAACAGGAGACGCTAGAGTAACGGTACCTGTGACATTACTTTTAACCGTAAGACTATAAGGTAAATTACCTTGAATTATTTTAACCTGAGAATCGGGCACCACCGTAGTTACCACAATAGTCTTGTTATTAAGTGATACATTATAAGGTTTATCCCAGGGATTCTTATCGGCACCCGGCGGGATAAATTGTCCCTGCATTAGAATTTTTGTCAAATCCCCTTGCCGGGCATCCCCCTGATTAACCACATAGTAAGAAATTGCCGCTTGCAACCACTGCTGCATGACTAATACCGTTTTATCATTTTTTACATTCAGGGCCTTATTACGCATCAGGCTTAGCGTCCCCACCATAAGCGTAGTTGTTACCGCAATAACCAGCAACATTTCCAGTAAAGTCACACCTTTTATTTTACTTATTTTTAACATATTGCACTTAGTATCCGTATTCAAATTTTTAGCTTAAAAAACAATGGTGAGCTCATCGTCATTAGTGTTAAGCGTTTTTTGTATTGCATCACATTTAGCCAAGACTAGCGATTTAGAATCACCTTGCGCTTGAGTTTGAGTTGAATTAACTTTCTGAAAGATTGACCAAGTATTGGCCGAAGCTTGACTAGCATAAGCCGCAACATCTGTAATCGGCTTGTTTTCTTTATTAGCAATAACCGCGGGCAAAACAAACACTCTAGGTATTTGATTAGCTGCACATTTTATTTTTTGTAACGTAACTGGGATACTTTGGCGTCCTTCGATGATAGTGGCATCTCTGATTGCACCATAATTACTATCATTATTACTCATATTATAAATCGGCTGTTTAAGCGGATTTATACCAACATAACTAGTAATTTCAGTTTTACCTGCCCGATCCGTGCTTAACACCGTTGCGGGTAATTTCGCTGTTATAGAGCCCGCAATCGCAGTAGGAATTGTCGTTTTAACCCCAAAAAAATAAGCGCCAGGACTATAAACGAATTCGTAATCTCCCCGCCAAGGATTTTGCGTTACCTGACCGGAGACAAGATAATGGCTATTTTCCAAATTTTTAATGGTTATTGGGTTGTGGTTATTAGTCGCATAATAAGATTGGCCTGCTTGAAGCAACAAGGTTATATCATTGGCAGCCCTTTCGGTTTTTGTTACTCTGGCTTGTTGAGCCGCATAGCCCACTACAGCTATCATAAGGGCTGACATAATAGCCACCGATAACATAAGCTCAAATAAACTAAAACCACTTAATTTGTTAACAATGGGCTTTTGCGGTATTTTATAGTTATTATAAGCGGTCATAACCCTTCTCCATCTCTCTGGTTTTAATCCATCAAAACTTTATACCTAAAGCATAGGCACAAAATTTAGATTTTTCCAATTGAGATGAACAAAATATATGGCTTAGCTTAAAAATTACCGAGGCAATAGAGCTAGGGTCTATTGCCTCTAATCAAGCCAAAAGCTACCCCTTACTTCTCATGTTCGGGTGCAACGCGGTAAATCCCCGGCGCATTACGTAAATATTCTTTATAATCCAAACCAAAACCAAATACATAGTGATTATCGGCTTTTAAACCAACAAAATCGGCATGAGGCAAACCGCCATCAATACGGGCATGTTCTTTATCCACCATAACGGCAGTATAAACGGCCTTCGCTCCTTTTGCCTTGCAATAATCTACAATAGCCGCCAAGGTAACGCCTTGATCTAAAATATCATCTAACACAATGATCGTACGTCCTTGCATATTAGAGCGTGGCTCTACCTTCCATACCAGTTCGCTCCCACGAATTTTTCCCTGATAGCGCGTAGCATGGA
>JAQSXL010000095.1 GCA_029256685.1 Gammaproteobacteria bacterium
AAAATTCAAAAGGAGATCGCGGCAAGACTTGGATTTTTAGTGGATGTAGGCTTGGATTATTTAAGTCTTGATCGCAGCGCAGAAACTTTATCCGGAGGGGAAGCTCAACGGATTCGTTTAGCTAGTCAAATCGGTGCGGGACTCGTTGGGGTCATGTATGTGTTAGACGAACCCTCCATTGGTCTGCATCAGCGCGATAATGAGCGTCTGTTAAAAACCTTGAATCACCTGCGCAATATAGGTAACACGGTAATCGTGGTAGAGCATGATGAAGACGCTATCCGAAGTGCCGATTTTGTAGTCGATATAGGTCCAGGCGCTGGTGTACATGGCGGTCAAATTGTGGCGCAAGGTACTCCGCAAGCCGTCATGCAAAATCTAGATTCATTAACGGGCCAATATTTATCCGGCAAGCGCAAGATTGAAATCCCTATTAACCGGACGCCGCTGGATAAGAAAAAATTATTAAAATTAGCAGGCGCGACGGGCAATAATTTAAAACGGGTTGACGTCTCTATCCCCTTGGGATTAATGACGTGTATTACCGGTGTTTCGGGTTCTGGGAAATCTACTCTAATTAACGATACCTTGTTTCCCGTCGCTGCTCGCGCTTTAAACGGTGCTACTGTCGTGCAGCCGGCGCCTTATAAAACGGTTAGCGGCTTAGAGTTATTGGATAAAGTGATCGATATAGACCAAAGTCCCATCGGTCGTACTCCACGTTCTAACCCCGCGACTTATACGGGTATTTTGACCCCCATTCGTGAGTTATTTGCCGGCACACCGGAATCACGGGCCCGTGGTTATCAATTAGGGCGCTTTAGCTTTAACGTCAAAGGAGGACGCTGTGAGGCCTGTCAGGGGGATGGCATGATCAAGGTGGAGATGCACTTCTTGCCCGATATTTATGTCAACTGTGATGTCTGCCACGGCAAGCGTTATAACCGCGAAACCTTAGAGGTACGTTATAAAGGTAAGAATATCTACGAAGTGTTAGAAATGACGGTAGAGGAGGCCAGAGAGTTTTTCGACGCTATCCCAAGCATTGCACGCAAGTTGCAGACCTTAATGGATGTGGGATTATCCTACATTCGCTTAGGCCAAAGCGCGACGACGCTATCGGGCGGAGAGGCGCAGCGCATTAAACTATCCCGTGAACTATCCAAACGCGATACCGGGAAAACGCTGTATATTTTGGATGAGCCAACCACTGGCTTACATTTTCATGATATAGAATTATTGTTAACCGTATTACACAGGTTACGTGACCACGGCAACACCATTGTCGTCATCGAACATAACCTCGATGTCATTAAAACGGCCGATTGGTTGATAGACTTAGGCCCCGAAGGTGGCAGCGGTGGCGGTCAGATTATTGCTCTAGGTACGCCAGAACAAGTGGCTGCCAATGAAGCGTCGCATACCGGCCGTTTTTTACAGCCGCTTTTGGCAGCCCAATCGCAGTCACATAAGCAGAATGAGGTTGTCGTATAGCTTACGCTCAGCTTTGCCATTAAGAAAGTAAGCTAGTACACTGTCAAGGTTATATTGACCATTCAAATACCGGGTGGCGCGAATGCGGGGCCCCCATCGCGCGCATATTTATGAGCACGGTGGGGTTGCAGCAGCGACAGGACCCGCGTCATTTTGTTAGTCAATATAGGCGTGACAGTGTACTAGCTACGGATTCCCACGCCTTTTTTTAATAAATACCAATTATAGAAGAATAAGGCGATGGTAAAGAAGCCTATCATGGCCAATGCATGACTCAGTTTTATATCAGAAATGCCTAAGACACTGTAACGAAACGTATCAACCATATAAAGAATGGGATTAGCCAGCGATAGTTTTTGCCAAAAAGGTGGCAGCATGGCTACCGAGTAAAATACGCCGCCTAAGTAAGTCAGGGGCGTGAGCACGAAGGTCGGAACGATGGAAATATCATCAAATTTTCCAGCGAAAATGGCATTGGTAAAACCCGCTAAAGAAAATAAAACCGAACACAAAACAATAATGATAAATGCCGTTATGGGATGTTGGACGTGTAGCCTGGTAAAGCATAAAGTAATGGCTGCAACCACGATGCCTACCGCTATGCCTCTGACTATACCCCCGGTTGTATAACCTAACAAAATCATAAGTTCTGAAACGGGTGATACCAATATTTCCTCAATATTTTTCTGGAAACGGTTTATGAATAACGAAGTGGAAACGTTGGCGTAAGAATTGGTGATGATATTCATCATGATTAGACCGGGTGCGATATATTGTATATAGCTGTAACCCTGAATAGTCGCAAGTTGTGAACCAATAAAATGGCCAAAAATAAGAAAATATAAGCTGGTGGTAATGGCCGGGGGTAAGAGCGTTTGCGGCCATATCCGCATAAAACGCATGATCTCTTTGCGGACCATAGTATAAAAGGCAATCCAATAATATGTGAGGCTCATGTTTTGCTATCCATGGTTAATTGAATGAATAATTCTTCTAGCCGATTGGTTCTATTGCGTATACTTTGAACCTGAATATTTTGGGCGATTAATTGGCTAAATAGATCATTTAGATTTTGCTGTTTATCAATTTCTACCACCAGGGTATGGGCATCCTCTAGGCGATAGGAAAAGTTGGTCAATTGTAACGCGTTCGGTAGGTCCTGAGTAGAGGTCAGGATAAATGTCTCGGCCGCTAATTTTCGCAATAATTGTTTCATACTGGTATTTTCAACGATCAAGCCATGATTGATAATAGCGATGTGTTTACAAAGCTGCTCGGCTTCTTCCAAATAGTGGGTGGTCAGGATAATAGTAACGCCTTGCTGATTGAGCTCTGTCAAAAACTGCCACATGGCGCGACGGATCTCGATATCCACCCCGGCGGTAGGCTCATCTAAAATCAGCAGCTTGGGTTCATGTACCAAGGCTCTGGCTATCATCAAACGGCGTTTCATACCGCCCGACAAAAAGCGAGCTTGTTGCTCACGCTTATCCCAAAGACCTAGTTTTTGTAGTAAATCCTTGCTGCGATTGAGTGCAACTTTACGAGGAATGCCATAGTAACCCGCTTGATTGGCTAAAATCTCTACGGGGGTTTCAAAAATACTGAAATTAAATTCTTGTGGAACTACGCCTAGCTGTGCTTTGGCTCTAGCGCTGTTTGCTAAATCATCGCCAAAAATTTCAATGGTGCCGCCCGTTTTGGTAACGAGTGAGGTAATGATGCCTATGGTGGTGGATTTACCGGCACCATTAGGGCCTAACAGGGCAAAGAAATCGCCTTGCTTTACCATTAAATCGATGCCTTTAAGTGCGGTCACGCCACTGGCATAAGTTTTTTTCAGGTTTTGGATACTAAGCGCTGGGTGCATGTATGAGTCGCCAATAAATGTTATATCATATGCTGGTTATAGGTAGAGATGCAACCTTACCTTGGCATTTTTGAAAAAATCAACTATAACTTATTGATAGAGAACAGTTAAACGGAGAATGCCTTATGAACACTAAATCATCAAAAAGCCGCCTGGCTACAGAGGCCGAGCTATCTTTGGTACAAGGAGGCGAATGGACTTTTAGCGGCTTTGACATGTGCCTTTATGAGAACTGCTATGGACAATGGGTTCGTTCAAAAGACCCTGCATATAATGAGGCTTTCCTTAAATTCTTAAGAGATGAGATGAAGTGCTCTGAAGACTGGATTCAGGGGGGATTTGCTAAATAAGTCTGGGCATAAAATACTTGGTTTTATAAGACGGCTAATGCTAAAGTAACTCATCTTTTTATGAGTAACTTTTATCCTATGTCAGCTTTAAATTATCAAGAAAATAAATTTTTACTAGCCGGCCCGGCGGGTGATTTAGAAACTGTTTGCGAAGTAGCTGAGCAGTCCAGTCATGATATTGCCGCCATCATTTGTCATCCCCATCCCTTGTTTGGCGGCACCCTGCATAATAAGGTGGTGACGACGTTGGCCAAAGCGTATAAAGACTTGGGTTTTAAGCACATCATTCGCTTTAATTTCCGCGGAGTGGGGCAAAGCACGGGCGACTATGCAAAAGGTGTCGGCGAGCAGGATGATTTATTAGCGGTGGTTGATTGGGTTAGACAACGTACTCAGACCATCTGGCTGGCGGGCTTTTCTTTTGGTTCCTATATTGCCGCTGCTAGCGCTAAGGCTGTCGGTTGTAAGCAGCTTACTTGTATCGCCCCGGCGGTAGGTAATTTTGATTTTACCGCTATTCCTCCATTTACCTGTCCTTGGTTAGTGGTGCAGGGTGAACAAGATGAAGTTGTGGCGGCTCAGCAGGTTTATCAATGGCTTGAACAGTTAAACCATCAGCCTAAGCTCGTTCGTATGCCGCAAGCCAGCCATTTTTTCCATGGGCAACTACTTGAATTGCGGGCCCAATTAGTCCAAGAGCTCAATAACTACCTATGATGCCCTTACAACAGTATCAAGCGGATTTAAGCGCCGGTAAGGTTTATGCCGACACCGAACAACAGCAGGTTGTGTTACAGCTACAACGTGTCTATGACGATTTAGTCAACAGTCAATCCGGCGTGCTGCGAAGACTGAGTAAAAAATTGCTGGTTAAAAGGCCGAAACTTATCAAGGGTTACTACTTATGGGGGAGTGTGGGCGTTGGCAAAACCTATCTTATGGATTTATTTTACAACAGTTTGCCGATTAAACATAAACTTCGTATGCATTTCCATCCCTTTATGGCGGAAGTCCATCAATTATTAAGCCGTCTACAGGGCCAACCCGAACCCTTACGGATGGTAGCAAGGTATTTTGCGGCTAAAGCCCAGATCCTTTGTTTCGATGAGTTTTTCGTCAATGATATCGGCGATGCCATGATCTTGGGTAATTTATTAGCGGCTTTATTTGAGCATGGGGTATGCCTGGTTGCCACCTCAAATGTAGCGCCTAGTGAACTTTATAAAAATGGCCTACAAAGAAATGCTTTTTTGCCCACCATTGCGCTTTTAGAAAAAAATACGCAAGTTAAGCATATTCAAAACCAGCGAGACTATCGTTTGCGTAGTCTAACTCAAGCGGGTATTTATTTCTCCCCTTTAGATCATTTAGCAGAACAGCGTTTAGCAAGCTGGTTTTTATTCTATGTGGCCGATAAGCAAACTATTACAACGGAGTCGTTAATAATATTAGGCCGGACTATTCCCCTAGTACAAAGAGCGGAGGGAATAATTTGGTTTAAATTTCAAGAAATTTGCAATATACCCCGTAGTCAAAATGATTATTTAGCGATAGCTAAGGATTACCCGATAATAATAATCAGTGGTATCCCCCAGTTTAGCGAGCAAGATACGAATGCTGTTACTTATTTAATAAATTTAGTTGATATTTGTTATGATTGGCAAGTAAAATTGATTGTTTCCGCAGCGGTGCCTATTAAAGAATTATATCCGCGTGGACGTTTATTCTTTGAATTTCAGCGAACTTGTAGTAGATTACAGGAAATGCAATCAAAAGAATTTTTCAATAGACCTCATAAAAAGCTTTTGCAAAAAATAAGTTTCTAGTATGCTATTTTGCAAAATATAATCTATAATGAATTTTTTACTTGTATCAGGAGAGGTGGCTGAGCGGTTGAAAGCGGCGGTCTTGAAAACCGTTGAGGGGGTGACCCCTCCCAGGGTTCGAATCCCTGCCTCTCCGCCATATTAGTTAATGAGGTTTAACCTTGATAAAATTGTTGCTGGTGGATGATCACGAGCTGATTCGCAGTGGTGTTAGAAGCTTACTTAAAAACGTTGCTGAAGTCATGATTATTGGTGAGGCTTCATCGGGCGAGCAAGGTGTTAAACTTGCCCGTGAGTTAAAACCAGATATCGTCTTAATGGATGTCATGATGCCAGGTATAGGCGGACTTGAAGCTACACGCAAGTTAAAGCAGGTTGAACCCGGTATTAAAATTATTGCTTTAACGGCTTGTGATGAAGATCCGTTTCCTTATCGGATGTTACAAGCAGGCGCCGAGGGATTTTTAACCAAAGATTCGGGCCTAGATGAAATAAAATTAGCCATTAGCAAAGTTTATGCTGGGCAAAAATATATTAGTCCTGAAATTGCTCAAGAGCTAGCATTGCGAAAATTATCAGATAAAGATAATACCCCCTTTGATAAACTATCCGACCGGGAAATGCAAGTAACCCTCATGATTATTCATGGTCAGGCCGTGCAAAAAATTTCAGAAAAATTATGTTTAAGTCCAAAAACGGTTAATACTTATCGCTATCGAATTTTTGATAAGTTAAAAGTAAATAATGACGTTGAATTAACTCACCTTGCTATCCGTTATAATATTCTTGATAAAGATATTGGTGAAGTAAATTCGTAACTTATTCAGGAACGAGTTTAGCAAAGCGCGAAACTCGTGATACTAAACTTAAGATACATTGATAACTAGTTAAATTTATGGCAGACGGATATAGTTCACAAGCGCATTGGCGCGATTCGGCAAGGCCTGCAAAATTTTTTATTGTGGATTACCGGGCTGCATTTCCATTGTTATTATTTATGCTACATATTCGTTGGTGGAGTTTTATCTTAGCAGTGGTTGCTATAGCTTTTTTTACTCTATTAGAACGCTATGGCTTTACGGTAATTGTTTTTTTACGCTGGTTCCGTTCCTTATTAGCCGGTAAGCGTAAATTTTCAAGGCCTTGGTGGAAGTAACGGTGAGTTTACAAGACGATTTAGCTAAAATTGCTAAAGGCTTAAAAGCTAAATTTACGCTTAATGATAGGCAGATTAGCTACGAAGAAGTGTTTTCTGAAACAGGTTTGTTACCTGCAATGGCAAGACGAGCCGATCAATTAAGTTCGTTATGTTTAGGTTATGGGATAGGCGTGTCTTTTGATGAGGCAGAGAAGTCATTGTTAGGCGTTAAAGTGACTTTTGATGATGTGACCCCTAATGTAATTCGCTATTTATGTCTTACGGATGTTTTGTGCGAGTTGATTCAATCGGGGGCTACTCCACATAGTACTCCCTTAGACGAATTGATGTACGATTAAATTTTTTATAATTTTTATTAAATTTAAGCTATTCTTTAATGGAAAGAGTTAAAAAATTAAAAGAGTTAATATTTCCTTAAGGTTTATTAGCTAAGCTTTAAGAAGAAGAAGGATTTTACCCGCCCAGGATGGCTACTTTATCATATTAAAAGATGGGCAAATTATGAGTTACGCAGGATTGTTTTATAGAAAAAACGAT
>JAQSXL010000096.1 GCA_029256685.1 Gammaproteobacteria bacterium
CGGAGATATTACGCCTCCAGATTTGTTTATTCGTACCAGTGGGGAACTACGCCTAAGTAACTTTTTGCTTTGGCAGTTAGCTTACACAGAGCTATATTTTACTGATGTTTATTGGCCCGATTTTAATGAGGAGCATTTTAATCAGGCTTTATTAAGCTATGCAAAACGTCAACGGCGTTTCGGCTGTACAGCTGAGCAGTTACAAATTGGAGAGGCTTATGCTTAAACTGCGGGTTATGACTGCGGTCGTATTAATACCTTTAGTTCTTTACATTTTATTTGCTGCTACTCCGGCAGTATTTAGGTTTGTCACGGCCGTTATCGTTTGTTTAGCTGCCTGGGAGTGGCCAACTTTAATGGGTAGAACCAATGTGCTAATGCGTATGGGCTATGTCATTATGTTGGTGGCATTTTTATTTATCACCCAACTACTACCTTTAACCTGGTTGTTGGTAATTGCGGCGTTGGGTTGGATAATACAAGCCTATTGGGTAATCCATTACCCAGAAAAGCGCACGCAATGGGCAGGGGCTTGGCGTGTAGGTATAATGGGTATTCAGGTCATCATTCCCTGTTTTATAGCACTTAATTATTTGCACGAGTTACCACATGCTCATTTATTATTAATAATTTTATTACTACTTATTTGGGGAGCCGATACAAGCGCTTACTTTGTTGGACGCCGTTATGGCCGTTCAAAATTAATTCCTGAGGTGAGTCCAAATAAAAGTTGGCAAGGTTTTTATGCTGCTATAGCCTGTGGTTTTTTAGTAGCGGCTATCGCAATAATCTGGTTAAATGACATTTTTAGTGGACGTGGTTTAAGTTTTTTAATTTTAGCAATTATAACAACTTTAGCTTCTGTATTGGGCGATCTCACCGAAAGTATGTTAAAACGTGCTCAAGGCGTTAAAGACAGTGGTAACTTACTACCAGGGCATGGCGGTATTTTAGATAGAATCGATAGTTTAACCGCAGCAGCCCCTGTTTATACATTAGGTATAGCATTATTAGGATTGAATTAATATTTGGTTTATTAGCAGCTAGTAATTATAATAGCTTGCTAATTTGAGATGATTTTAGGTTTTGCTTTACTCAGCAAGGGTTCACAGTTCGCTGTGGGGTAAAGTTTAATAAAAACAGTATAGGCATATGAAAAAACTAACTTGCGCAATACTAGCTATAGCTGCATGTTCAGCGGAAATCACTTACGCTGATTCATTTGTAGTTAATCAAATACAAATTAATGGTTTAAAGCGCGTAGAAAAGTCTACGGTGCTTGATTATTTACCCATTAAAATTGGTGATTCAGTAACCGATGCTAATACGAGTAAGATTATCGGCGCCTTATATAAAACGGGATTTTTCCAAGATATTAAATTGCAAAGGCAAGGTAATGTATTGGTAATCGATCTCACTGAGCGTCCTACTATTGGTAATATTAAAGTTACCGGCAATTCTTCAATACCCACCGATAAATTAAATGAAGTCCTCAAGCAAGTGGGGCTATCGGAAGGATTGGTTTTTGACGATGCTGTGCTTGAACGCATTAAGCAAGGCTTATTGAACGAATATTATGGTCTCGGACGTTATAATGCGAAAATTGAAGTCAGCATCGCTCAGCAACAGCGTAACCGAGTCGCTGTAAAAATAGATATCTCTGAGGGGCGTATCGCCAAAATTCGTAAGATAGAAATTATTGGTAATGAAGTATTTAAATCCAGTATTTTAATGAAAGAATTGACCATCTCAGCCCCAGGTGTTTTTACTTTTTTTAACCGTAAAGACCAGTATAGCGATGAAAAACTTTCTTCATCATTAGGCGCCTTGGGTAAATATTATAGAGATAAGGGATACATTCGCTTTAAAGTAGATTCGGCCCAAATTCAGTTGACTCAAGATAGAAATGAAGTTTACGTTATTATTAGGATTAATGAAGGGGCGCGTTATACCTTCAGTGGCTTTAAATTGATTGGTAAATTCCCGCTTCCAGAAGAGCAATTAGCTAAACTTATCACGCTTAAAACCGGCGGTACGTATTCACAGCAAACTGTGCAAAACGGTTATAATAAAGTGGCTGAAGCACTTGGAAATCATGGCTTTGCCTTTGCTAATGTAAGCCCTCAGCCTGAGATTAATGATCAGACTAAACAGGTTTTTGTAACTTACTATATTAATCCGGGTAATAAAGTTTATGTAAGAAAGGTTGATTTTAGTGGTAACATGAAAACGGCCGATACCGTATTGCGTCGGGTTATTTTGCAGCCTGAGGGTTCGGTGATTTCGGTAAATAAGGTTAAAGAGTCTACTAGACAACTTCGTCTATATCCCTTTATTAGTAATGCCGATGTTCAAACTCTACCCGTGCCAGGGATTGATAACCAAGTCGATTTAAATTACAAAGTTATCGAAGGGGATGCGGCTCAAGCTACGGCTGGGGTAGGTTTCAGTACCAACAGCGGTATGTTATTTAATCTTGGCTTTCAACAGCCAAACTTTATGGGTAGTGGAAACTCGGTAGGCTTTAATTTTACCGGCAGCAAATCTGCTCAGATTTACAGCTTTAACTACAATAATCCCTATTATACCGAAAGTGGGATAGGGCGTGGTTATAGCGTTTACTACCGGCGAATAACCCCCGATAATATTGGTCTAGCAAATTATACCACCACGGGTGTAGGCGGTACCTTAAACTATACCATACCCTTTACGGAAAACAGCAATGTTCAGGCCGGTGTAGGTTATGATAATACGGTATTATTATTACCCGATCCTAGCAGAACGGCTAAGGAATTAACGCAATTTTCTAGCCAATATGGTAGCCATTTTAGTACGGCTTCGCTAAATTTAGGTTGGAGTTATTTGACTACCGATAGGGCGAGATTTCCAACTAAGGGTATTCAACAATCGATTAGTGGTTCATTGGCATTTCCTTTAGGAAGCAATCCACTTTATTTTTATAAGCTAGGTTATAACTTTAAATCCTATTATCCTATCTATAAAGGGTTTATTTTTACTACGCATGCTGGCCTTGGTTATGGTAATGGTTATGCTTCTACCGACGGCTTACCTTTCTACCAAAATTATTTTGCTGGTGGTATTGGTACTCCCGCAGCAGTGCGTGGTTATGAAAGTAATACTTTAGGACCTAAGGATTCACAAGGAAACCCATTGGGTGGTAATGTGATGCTTGCGGGCAGTCTAGGTATGATTTTACCCAGTCTAATTAGTCCAGATACCTTACGTACCTCGGTATTCGTTGATGCCGGTAACGTGTATAATACCAAATATGATCCGCTGCAAGATCAGCCGATTGAAGCAGGTCAATATATGGGTAAAAGCAAAGCGACAGGGCCTATTCGATTATCAACGGGGATTGAATTAGAGTGGCACTCGCCAATTGGACCACTGATATTCAGTTTAGCTACACCACTGAATAAACGTGATGCAGACAGAGCTGAAGTGTTTCAGTTCACAATATCAACGGGATTTTAAACCTTAGGAGAGAGAAATGAAGAAACTATTTGCTATTATTTTAACTGGTTTATCCTTGACCTGTTTTGGCAATGTATTGGCGGATGACTTAAAAGTAGGGGTGATTGATTTACACGAAATTTTAGATAAAACACCACAACTTAAGAAAATTAATGATGATTTAAAAAAGCAATTTGGCCCACAAGAAGAAAAAATTAAAAAAGCTCAGCAAGCTTTAATGGATGAAAGTAAAAAGTATGAACGTGATGATAGAATAATGAATGAGAGTGACCGTAAAAAGTTACAGGAAAAAATTATTAAAGATAGACAAGAGCTTCAGCAAATGAGTATTGATTTTCAACAAAAAGCCGCTGCTGAACAAGGTAAAGCCATGCAAAAATTGCTTGAACAAATTCAAGCTGTAATTAAGCAGGTAGCTGAGAAAAATAAATTAAATCTTGTGCTGCAAAAAGAGGGTGTGCCTTATTTTGATGAAAAATTAAGTGTAACCGAACAAGTAGTAAAACAATTAGCTAAGTAAGCTCGGGAATCTGAGTAACAATGAGCCACTATTCTTTAGCTGCAATTGCAGAGCAAATTGCAGCCAAATTACAAGGTGATGGTGATATCGGGATTACCGGTATCGCCCCGCTTGATTCTGCAGAACCTGGTCAGATAAGCTTTCTGGATAATTCAAGTTATAAGCAATATTTAGCAACTACTAAGGCCTCGGCTGTTATCTTAAAGCAAGAATTTGTTGCTGAATACCGCGGAGCTGCATTGATTGTAGATAATCCTTATCTAAGTTATGCAAAAGTAGCGAATTTATTTGCTAATAACAAGCTAGTTAAACCGGGTATTCATCCTACCGCAATAGTTGATCCGTCGGCCGAAATTGCCGATACAGCGACTGTGGGTGCGTATTGTGTGATTGCTGCCAACGTAAGAATTGGTGATTATACTATTATTGAACCTCATGCTTATATTGGCGAGCAAACGGTTATAGGACCACATGGTTACTTAGCACCTAAGGTGACTATTTATAAAAATACCACTATTGGTCAGAAGGTGATTATTCATAGTGGGGTATCCATTGCCTCCGATGGTTTTGGTTACGCCAACGATAAGGGAAAGTGGCATAAGATACCGCAATTAGGTGGGGTGGTGATTGGAGATGAGGTAGAGATTGGCGCTAATTCCTGTATTGATCGAGGTGCATTGAATAATACGGTCATTGGGAACGGGGTTAAGCTCGATAATCTGGTCCAAATCGCACATAATGTAATCATTGGAGAGCACACGGCCATTGCGGCTTGTGCTGCGATTGCCGGTAGTACAAAAATTGGCAAATATTGTATGATTGGTGGTTGTTCAGCCATAGGTGGGCATCTCGAAATTGCGGATAAGGTATGTCTTACCGGCAAAGCGATGGTGACTAATTCTATTAAGCAACCAGGGATTTATTCATCTTGTACCGGGGTACAACCTAATAAAGAGTGGCATAAAAGTGTGGCTCGTTTTAGGCAGCTTGATAAGATAGCCCGTAAAGTAACAGAGCTTGAACGAAGCTTAAAAAATCAACCAATTCATGATGACTCTAGTTTTTAGAGTTTATAAATACGAGTTTCGCATTAAATGCGAAACTCGTGATAACTTAATATGAGAGCTGTATATATATTGCAGTGTCAAATGTACAACTTGCTGGAGGAAATTTTGTATGAGTGATGCGGTCATTGATATTAATGAAATTATTAAATTTATACCACATCGCTATCCATTTTTATTGGTCGATCGGATAATTTCTATCATTCCCGATCAATCAATTGTAGCTATTAAGAATGTTACGATGAATGAGCCATTTTTTCAGGGACATTTTCCTAATAAACCTGTTATGCCTGGAGTATTAATTCTTGAGGCTATCGCGCAGGCTGGTGGTGTATTAATGTATAAACAAGCTAAACAAAATCAGGGTAATGGAGATTTCCTTTTTTATTTGGCAGGTATCGACAATGCCCGCTTTAAACGTATAGTTGAACCTGGTGATCAACTACGTTTAGAAGTTAATTTTATTAAGGCAAAACGGGAAATTTGTAAATTAAGTGGATTGGCATCCGTCGATGGTCAGTTGGTGTGTGAAGCCGATATCATTTGTGCAAAAAAAGGTGTTTAACGTGATTGATGAGCGAGCCGTTGTAGATCCGAATGCCAAGTTAGGTCAAGGTGTTCATGTTGGGCCTTATACGACTATTGGTCCCGATGTGGAAATAGGTGATGATACCTGGATTGGCCCCCATGTTGTTATCAATGGTCCTACCCGTATAGGTAAAAATAATAGAATTTATCAATTTGCCTCGGTAGGCGAAGATCCTCAAGATAAAAAATTTAAATCTGAGAAGACTTGGCTGCTTGTTGGGGATAATAATATCATTCGTGAATTTTGTACCATTCACCGAAGTGCATTATCTACGCCTGATTCGGCAACTAAAATAGGTGATAATAACTATTTTATGGCCTATGTGCATATTGCGCATGATTGCCATATTGCCAATCATGCCATTTTCAATAATTGTGCTAATATCGCAGGCAATGTGCAAATTGACGATTATGCCATCTTAGGCGCCTTCACCGGCGTACATCAATTTGCAAAAATTGGGGCGCATAGTTTTATTTCTAGAAGCTGTATGGTATCAAAAGATATTCTTCCTTATACCTTAGTAGCAGGACATGATGCAAAAACCTATGGTTTAAATACGGTAGGCTTAAGGCGCCGTGGTTTTTCTTCAACTACTATTTTAAATTTACGCCGTGCCTATAAAATCATTTGTCGTAAGGGATTGTTGGTCAATGAGGCCATTGAAAAACTTGAGCAAATGCTCAGTGACTGCCCCGAGATACAATTAATGATAGATAGTTTAAAAACATCTGAGCGCGGAATTGTAAGGTAAATATGAAGTTATTAGCTATTTTAATGAGCCTTTGTATAGAAAGGCTCATCAATCCCGGTTTATTTTTACATCGTTTTGCTTGGTTTCCCACTTATCTTAATTATCTACAAAATAAATTGTCTAAACCCCTAATATGGCACGGTTTTTTAGGGGTAGTGGTTATTAGTTTACCGCTACTTATTATAGCCGCGATGGCTTACTATCTGTTAGGCGGGTTTACTAGTGATATGGCTAAAGAGCTAATAGCAATAGCTATTCTTATTTATTGTTTGGGGCCGGGGGATACCCGCCGGCAATTAGAAGGATTTATTACCTCTATACAAGAAAATGATATAGAGCGGGCTAATCATTACCTTGATTTTTTGCCTGCTAGTATTACCCCCCGTGAACGGGCTGTCTCGGAACACGCAATAATAAGTTTTAATGAAGAAATTTTTGCACTGTTATTTTGGTTTAGCGTATTAGGGCCCTTAGGGGCACTATTTTATCGTCTTACTACATTAATTGAGCGATATACTCAAGTTAATCTACCTACTTTATATGGTTCTGCTAGTATACTAAAAGGTATTATAGATTGGTTGCCAATACGGGCCCTAGGGTTTAGTTTTACTTTAGTAGGTAATTTTACTAGCTCATTCCATTTCTTGTCTCGTAAAGTTATGTCTAGCTATAACAATAATCAAATTTTTTTACAGACTATAGGTTTGATTGCAGTTGGCGCAGATCCTAACGATTCTGCATCGGCTAATGTAGATGAACATAAAGCCTTACTTGCATTGTTTGATCGCACTCTAGTTATTTGGCTGGTT
>JAQSXL010000097.1 GCA_029256685.1 Gammaproteobacteria bacterium
CTGATGGCCAAACATGACAGCCTCTAGCATGACTTGCTCTGGCAGTTCTTTGGCTTCCGATTCTACCATGAGTACGGCTTGGCTAGTTCCAGCAACCACTAAATCTAACTCGGATTGTTTTAACTCGCTAATGGTCGGATTGAGTAAAAACTCACCATCTTTGTAACCTACGCGTGCGGCGGCAATAGGTCCATTGAAGGGAATACCCGAAATAGCGAGGGCAGCTGAAGCGCCTATCATCGCAGCGATATCCGGATCAACCTGTGGATTTAATGACATCACGGTTGCCACAATTTGCACTTCGTTGGTAAAGCCTTCTGGAAATAATGGGCGGATGGGCCTATCAATAAGACGTGAGGTTAAGGTTTCTTTTTCACTAGGACGCCCTTCCCGTTTAAAATAACCCCCGGGAATACGACCAGCGGCATAAGTGCGCTCTTGGTATACAACCATTAGTGGAAAAAAGTCTTGGCCGAGCTTAGCTTCTTTAACGCCCACCACTGTAACCAACACAGTTGTACCATCCATATCCACTAAAACAGCGCCCGTTGCTTGTCTAGCAATGCGGCCTGTTTCCAGGGTTACTTGATGTTTACCATAAGAAAAAGATTTTTTAACAACAGTCACGAGTTTATCCTACTGAATTATTTATGACGAATACCTAAGGTTTCAACGATTTTACGATAATTATCAACATCTTTACGCTTTAAATAATTAAGCAATTGACGACGTTGGTTAACTTTTCTCACCAAACCGCGCAAGGAATGGTTGTCTTTTTTATGATCTTTAAAATGACCGGTGAGCTTTTCTATATCTGCGGTTAATAAAGCAACTTGTACTTCTGGAGAACCCGTATCACCTTCAGCGCGCTGAAACTGAGTTACGATTTTTGCTTTTTCTTCTACCGATAATGCCATTTATAAACTCCAATGAATAAATTATAACAAACGGGGTATTCTAGCGGGTTGTGTTGGGATGGACAAGAAAAATGTAAGAAAACTTGACAATATTGTAAAGAAAATTTTAGCAAAAGTATGCTAACCCCGTTTAATTATCTGATCAATTGATATATAAACCTCGCCCGTATCTGATTTTACGCGTTGCTTTGGTTGCCAAGCATGTCCATAGATAACCTCAAGGCTAGTGTTCAATTCATTAGCTAGGGGAGTGATTGGCCTAAAATCCGCGGAACTCAATAGTTTTAATACCGTTAACTCCTCTAGCAGTTTATCAAGATTGGTATAATTAACTTGTAACATTTCCATTTCCATCACCGGTTCACTAAAACCCACTTGCATCAACTCATCGCCTATAAGATGCATATCTAACAATGTATCCTTGATACTGACCTCAAAGGGTTGCTGTAAATAGCGGGTTAATTCTTTAAGCGTATCGGGCCCAAGACTTGAAAAAATAAATAATCCACCGGGTTTTAATAAACGCTTCACTTCGGTAAAAAGGCCAACCAAATTTTCACACCAAGGTAATAATAAATTCGCGACGATTAAATCCACCGACCCATCGGGTAACGCAACCTCTGCAAAAGTAGTACAAACTATCGGTTGAATTTTATTAAACCTTAGGCGTTGCTTCTTTTGCAGGTAATTTAAGGCAAATTGATCATCACTCGCCACTATCATTTGCGCATCAGGATACTGCTTACTTAGCGCTAATGAAGTGTAAGAAACCCCCATGATTAAATCTAGAGTGGTTTGAGGCTGGATTTTAATGATAGCTAAACGCTCTAATAGTCGTTTGCTAATCTCTTGAAAAACCACCGCATGCTTATCGTATGTTTTATACGCTATTTCATGCTTATTACGAAATAAATTTAAAAACATCTTGCGCCCCCAATACCCTTAAGATAATTTATAATTTTAGATTAAGCAGAGAGTCTAATATGTTAAAAAAACGCCTCAATCAGTGCTTAGACCTCATATTGCCCCCCGCTTGTATTTTATGTGATGCGGCTTGTAAGAGCACTATTAATTTATGTCAAGCTTGTATAGCAGATTTACCTTATATAAAGCAAGCCTGCAAGACTTGTGGCCTACCATTAAGCAATGCTAATTTAACTTGCGGGGCATGTTTAATAAACCCACCCATCTATGACCGCCTGGTTACTCCTTTTTACTACCAGCATCCCCTCAACTTTATCGTGACTGCCATTAAATTTCACAATAAATTAAACTATGCCAAAATTTTAGGCCTGCTTTTGGCGGATGCTGTACGGCAACGCGTGTTTAATCTACCCGAGATCATTATCCCCATTCCCATGCATAGAGAACGGTTAAAAGAACGCGGCTATAATCAAGCTTTAGAGATCGCAAGACCCATCAGTCGGCTACTTGATATTCCCATTGATTATCAAAGTTGCGCGCGCCTTAAATCAACTTCACCCCAAACCGGTCTAAAAACCAAGCAACGCAGACAAAATATTAAAAATGCCTTCCATATCCGGCGGGATTTTACCGCCAAACATGTGGCATTGGTTGATGATGTGGTCACCACCGGCAGTACGATAACCGAACTGTGCAAAGTCCTCAAATCATACGGTGTCAAACACATTCAAATTTGGGGTTGTGCGAGAACAGTTTTAACATGAGTAATAAGTATCCTAAGGTCTAAAATATCCAAGTGCAATACCCATATATGATGAGAAAAATACAGAACTTTTATGAGTCATTCAAAACCGAGGCTGAACTAAGAGATAATCCAGCTTCGCCAATTAATAATTAAGGGGTTAACATAGAAGTTTCAGACGTTAGCGTAGAAGTTTCGGCTGTTCGTCGCTAGTGTCATAGCGGCTATCTCCTTGCGACATTTCTGACTGGCTAACTTTAAACAAACCAAAGCCCGAACGAATCCATTGTCCCCAAGTGGTTTGCTTAGTATTGCCATGGTCACGCTGCCTCTCTTCTGACATATCAGATATATCTTCTGACATATCAGATATATCTTCTGGCATACTACTTATATCTTCTGACAAAACATTGTCGGAATTTGAATTTTGATCCCTTTGCATGAGTAAGCGCATTTTCTGATTACTATTACGACTGGACGAGTCAAACCTAATCACCTTAGCATCGGTTACCACTATGCCAGCAAAACCACCCGTAGCCAACATGCCACCAGCTCCCATGACCGCCAAGCCAGGAATAATCCCAACGCCCGACAATATCAAAGCAGTGCCCAGTAGGATCAAACCAAAACCTCCAAAAACCGCCAATTGGCTGACGGTATTGACTATCTTGGCAGGTTTTATCAGCTGTTGTTCTTTTTGTTGGCGATACGCTTGTAATTTTGCAAAGGTAATGGCTTCAGAATTATCGGCATTTTCCTGTTGCGCAAACTTATCCACAGTAGCTCCGATTTAGCTTTTTGGCTAAACTCAGCACTTATCAACCCTACCAAATTCATCACAATACTACTTATAACCTTGGTACTAAGCTCTGTTTTATTTTCTGCTTTTACTCCGTATAAAAACTCAGTGATATTTTGTTCCCTTAACTCCTTTAACTTAGCAATTTGCCCTGGTAAATCTTTAGCAATTTCTGAGTTCGACGCCTGCCTGCTTAACCTATCTTCAAGCATTGTAATAGCTTGATTGAAATATTCTCGTCTATACGCTGTGAAAATTTGCTCTACTTCTGGTTTGAATTTGCCTTGTTCATTTAGCCAAAACTGACAAACCCTATCGACCATATCGTACACCCAGTTTGCTAACTTATTCGAGTCAACTGCTACCTTATACGTCTGCCATAGTTTGTTTATGTCTTCTGGTAAGATAGTTTTTAGATTATTAAACAAGCGAGTAGGATCAAATTCCTTATCTGCGGTAATAGCTTTACGAACATAACGATCTTCTTTAAGAAAAACATGCAGGTAATGCTGATAAGAATCATATTTATCTGGGTTATAAGTTTTCTTAAACTCAGGTACTAGCGGAGCAAACTTAAGGTTCCCGGGTAGTAAATTTGCATCTTTTTGCTGGCGATAATCTTGTAATTTTGCAAAGGTAATGACGTTAGTTTGGTCTACTTGCACATCACTGGTAAATTGAGTTAAGTAGGTTCGACTAGGCCGTTTTTGAAATTCACTTTCCATTTTTTCGGGAGAAACATATAGGCGCAAATCCAATCCCTCGAAAGGAAGGTAAATTTGTTTTGCCAATAAATCTTGTTTATTTAATTTATTAGAGAAAAGTATTTCCTGCGTTATTTCTGCAGCAATTACCTCAAGCAGATTTTTTGCCATACCCGCTATAAACTTTCCCTGATAAACGGCAGTTTTCTGAGAATCTTTTTGACCATTTTCATCCTGGTATAATAGCTGCGCTAAACTCGGCTGTTGCTCAATTCTATGACCTTGTAATGCCGCTAAAATTTCTGGCTTAAACTGGCCTTGTGCATCTAGCCAGTACTGCATAATTGTATCCAAGTGGTAATATAACCAAGCTTCTAGCTCATTATTCTGAACGGCCTTTCTATAATTAGCGACCAGTTCCAATTTAGAGAAGGGTAAAGGCGATGGACACTCATCCATCATTTTGCCTAAATCCATTTCCTGTGAATTATGCTCCGGGTTAATACAGCTTGCCACAGAACTATCGTTAGAAAGAAAATTTATAATATAAGATTGATAGGAACCATGCTGATTAGGATCATAAGCCTCTGGAATATAAGCCTTTTTCGCCATAATAAGCCTCTTGTTTTCATATTAAGTAGTGAAAGTGTAACAGTAAATAATAAAGTGTAACAGATTAGGGTCTGTTTACATTGGGTGGGTATGGACGAAAGAAGAGTATATCAACCCAATGTAAACAGACCCTAAGCTTTAGGGATTATTAAAAATTTATTTTTGGGTAAACAAAACTAGGTTTTGAAAAAACTCTACTATTTCAAAGTTTACTTAAACGCTTAATAAAATAATAAATAATCCCGCTTATAACCCCGGTAGTCAGGGGGAGGATCCCCAATTGGGGCAAGATAAAAAACATCAGCGTGAATAAAAATGGCAAGATTAATGAAGCGCCAAAGGCCTCAAAACTTAAAAAAGGTAAGCCCTTAAGTAAGGTGGAAATAGTAAACGCAAACGGCAAGGCCAATAGGCTTGTTAAAAGTCCTAAAAAAATATAAGGCCAGAATTTATTAGCTAATTTTTTTTCTAAAAGCAGCCAGCTTAAATAACAGGCTAGTATAGAACCTAGATATATGCCCGTACCACTAATGGGGCTTTTCTCCCCAAAGGGAGAGCTAAACAAAATGTCTTTAAAAAGCGTCAAGCCAAAAAATTTTAAGGAAAATAGCGTGCCCAATCCAATAAAAATGCTGATAAATGTTAGGCAGTTGATTAAGGTTTTTTTATTATTCATTTAACAACTATAGTACATTGCTAGCCAAATACTATGATAATTCATATAAACAATCCCCCTACGCCCTCAACCATTAAGCAAAGTGTATCATCCATGCCATGTTAGCAAATGATAAATCTAAACTATAAATTAGGCGCAATTTTCTAAACCCATAAAAACCTCATTAAAACGTAAGTTTATATATTTTTGCAGTTGCACAATATCTCCATTCCTCATATAATTAGCCACCATATTATATGTCGGTTAATCATATGCTAGAAGTAAAATATAATGCCATGCTTGCTAAAGCAGAAAATCAACGTCATCCAAATCTTGAAAATCTTCGGGTATGTTTTGAAGTATTAGCCCTTGCAGCCGCAATAAATCGGGATTGCGCCTTCAGACTTGGAAAATATGAATTATCAGAAGGCAAGTTTGTGTTGTTATTTTTATTAAGGGAGCAGCCAAATGGCTTATCTCCACATGATCTAGCCGAGCAGGCAGGTGTCTCGCGCGCCACAATAACCGGCCTTTTAGATGGTTTAGAGCAAAGCGGCTTTCTAGCACGTTATGCTAACACCGAGGATCGCCGCAAGCTGATCGTGCGTTTGACTAAACAAGGATGGACGGTAGCCCAGACCTTGTTTAATGAACATACCCAATGGATCAGTACCCTGCTTTCTGATTTTAGCAGCGATGAACGGCAAATCTTGAGTAAGCTTCTGCGTAAGATCTGGTTTAAAACAGACTCTGTTAGGAGTAGCCAAGTATGAATAAGATAATCCGACCTGTAAAAAATCGTGTCCAGGCTATAGCCCCCGCTCGCCTTAGTCTTTTAAACAGCGGAGCCACCGCAACCACTAACCTAAAGGAATGTCTAGCCGTTGATTTTGCAATACTTTTACGAGCGACCCTACCGGAAATTGATGAAAGCGTTATTCGAGTTATAGAACAACAAACCACGATGGGTATATCTAAACGCATGTTAATGATGGGGCACTTGCTGTTAGAACGCTTAGGCCCCACTCGCATTAAACACTTGCAGTCGCATCCGGCGGATACGGTGCGTGGCTGGGCTTGCTTTATGATAGGCGCTATCGATGAGATGACTTTACCAAATCGGCTTGCTGCGATTCGCCCCTTTGCCGATGATAGGCATTTTGGAGTGCGGGAATGGGCTTGGATGGCGGTGCGTCAACATCTCGCCTACGATCTAGAAACCGCAATCGATCTACTTTCTGGGTGGACGACCGAATCTTCTGAACGGCTTCGCCGTTTCGCCAGCGAAGCAATTAGACCACGTGGTGTCTGGTGCTCACACATCTTAAGGCTAAAGCGACATCCCGAGATAGCCCTGCCACTACTGGAAAAGCTGCGCGCGGATCCGGCTAAATATGTACAAGATTCGGTTGGTAACTGGCTCAATGATGCCAGTAAAGATCGGCCGGATTGGATTCGTATGCTCTGTGATCGATGGATGTTCGAGAGCTTGGCTCCCTCAACTCAACGAATTTGTAAACGTGCCCTACGGTCCATAAACCGAAAGGGCTGATTAAAAGGGAATAGTTTAGATTTCACTATTTAGTAGAATTAAATACACCTATTTACTAAAAACGCAAAAATAAATCTATTGAACTATAGGCCGGCAATGGGTTTCTTTTACTAACTTAGCGAAAAACACCCCTAATAACATACAAACCGGCAGCAAAATTAACGCATAGCGAAAATCAGCGGCCTGATAAACAGGATGAGCCACTTGTGCCGTTACTCCAGCGTGTTTATCCAATAACCAACCGATAATGGGTTGAAATATGGCACCGACGATTACCGATGCCATATTGGCAAAAGCCATGGAGGTACCTGCAATTGGGCGAGGATTAATTTCTGCCGAAACCGCATAAGCGGTAGCCACACCCGTATTAGATACGCCATAACCAAATAATAAGGTAAATAATAATGGAATGGGTAAATGCGGTATATACAACACGATCCCCATTATTACACAACCAATAATAGCTGAGGCATACATGATAGGCTTGCGGCGCAGGATTTTATCTGAGAACCAGCCCATCAAAGGCCCACCAATTCCCCAGCCTATAAAGATAAGACCAATCCCAAGGGCCGCGGTACGAGTATCAATACCATAGGCATTAACTAAAAATGATACGCCCCATAGCTCTGCAAAAGCCGCGGTTGGGGCATAAACTAATCCGGCATAAATTGCATTCCACCAGCTTTGCGGATTCTGCAGCACGAGTTTTAAACCAGACAGTAATGAGATCTGTATAATTTGAGGTTGGTTTAGCTTCCTATCACCATAGGGTTTATCTCGTACGATAAGACCAATGAGTAAAGCTAAAAATAAAAACGATATAGCGACTATCACTAGAGTATGGCGCCAACCAAATTGGACAACAGACCAAGCCATAGGAGCTTGTCCCACAAAGGCACCCAACATACCTAGGGCTTGAGTTAAGCCCGCCAATAAACCAAAACGCTCGGGTGGAAACCAATTAGTTGCTAATTTTAAAGCACCTACAAACGCAAAAGCCGCGCCAAAGCCCATTAATATTCGGCCTAATTGGGCTGTAGCTAAATTAGTGGCAAAGGCAAACAGCAAACAACCACCTGCACAAATGATGGCCGTACTCGTTAATAGCCGGTGAGGGCCAAAACGGTCAACCATCATGCCGACAGGTACTTGCATGGCAATATAGGGATAATAAAAAAATGCCGATAAAGCGCCTAAAGCAAAGGCCGTAACTTGAAAATCATGCATTAACTCCGACACCATCACACTGGGTGCCACACGCCCAAAGTATTCAGAGAAAAATAAAGACGCACCCAACCCCCAAATTAGCCATGGTGAGGTAAATCGTTTTTGCATAATTTTCCTTTCTAACTCAAAAATTTAAAGATACCAGTTTCGCAAAATGTGAAACTCGTGAAATATTAACGTACTTTCTTTAGCAACATTAGACCCAATAGCATAAAGATCACCGTAGGCAATAAGGCCGCTAATATAGGTGGCAATTGATATACTAGACTCATAGGCCCAAAAAATTGATTAAGAATATAAAATAAAAAGCCAGCCACTATCCCCAGTAATAACTTCAATCCCATGGTTGCAGAACGTAAAGAGCCTGAAATAAAAGGTACGGCTATTAGGATCATGATGGCTGATGCTAATGGCTGGAAAACTCTTTGCCAAAAAGATAAGGCGTATTCACCATTAGCTAAACCGGTGTGTTTACGGTAAGTGATATATTGGTATAACTCCATAATATCCATTTGCATAGGCTCAATAACGGCAACATTTAAGATATCAGGGGGAAGATTAATTAACCAAGGTAAGCTATTTAACTGTTCTGTTTTTATACCATTGTTGGTAAGCAAACTCTGTTGGATATTACGTAATTGCCACGTATTCTGCACATAAATAGCATCCTCTGCATGACTCACTTGCTGAAGGTGCCTCTGCTGATCCACATTATAACGCGTAATACCATATAAATGCTTGGGTGAGGCAATGACATCTATGTGAACAAAGTTTTTTCCGTCTCTTATCCACATCCCATGCCGAGTAGCAAAAGCTAAACCTGAGCTAGTTTTAAGCGTTTTATAATGATCGGCCCATAAACGCAAACGAGGAACAAACACCTCACCTAAAATAGTCACGACTAAGGCCATCATTAGGGCGGTTTTTAGAACCGCTTTTGTGATGTCGATTAGAGAAAAGCCAGCGGCACGCAGGGCTATGATTTCGCTTCTAGAGGCCAGGATACCTAATCCAAGGATGCTACCTATAAGGCCCGTCATGGGGAAAAATTCATAAATATGTTGAGGTATAGTAGTTAAAACATAGATAAGAGCCGCGCTAATACCATAATATCCCGTACCAACATCGGTCATTTCATGGAGTAATTCAATGATACCACTAATTGCCGCTAACAATACTAGCGCTAAACTAATGGATTTAACTACGGTGGTAGCAAGATATTTCTGAATAATATTCATGCTGTACCACGTTTATAAGTTAAAATTTGACTGAACCCCATGGGACGAATAAATAAAATAATTCCCAGCAATGCGGCTATTATGTGGGTTGGCCACATCCCTATACGCCATGAAAACGTTTGCTTAATGATCCAATCTTGATTTATCAAGAGCGTATTAAAATACAAAATGAAAAGCAATATCGCTGGCAGCAATTTAGCATATTTTCCTTGCCGAGGATTAACATGACTAAACGGTACAGCCAGTAGAGCAAGTACAAATATTGCTATAATTTTTGAAATCCGCCAATGAAATTCTGCCGCACTAGTAGAATCGGTTTTACGCTTACGCCATAATTCCGCGGTGCTACTGCCATCAACACTGTCAGATACCGTAGGTTCATGTTCTTGTAAACGCATTCTATAAGTAGAAAAATCAACAATTTGATAATCTTTAGTTCCCTCTTTACCTAAATAGCGATGGCCATTTTTTAACACTAAAAAGGTATCTCCGGTTTCTTTATCTGTTTCTGAATAGGCTGTATCAGCAGTGACCACCCACCATTCATTTTCGGTTTGAGTTTTATCTGTGCTAAAGGGTGTATTATCTGCAATAAAAATATGATTCATTTCGGATCTATCACGCGACATAGACTCCACATAATAAAGGCGCTTTCCCCCATTGGTTTCTTGAAAACGTCCCGGCATAATCGTTTGAATGATAGCTTTTGCACCTGCTTGCGCTAAGATGAAGTCTTTTTGTTTGGCAATAGCAGGTTCTAACCAGATATTTAAAGCCGTCACGGGGATTGCAATGCCTAAACCTAAGATCAAGGTCATGCACATTAATCTCATTTGACTAAACCCACTGGCCTCCATAACCAATAATTCACTATCGGCATATAAACGCCCATAAGCTAAAAGTATGGCTAAATAGAATGCAAGCGGTAATAAAACGCCAAGTAAATGAGGAATTTGCAAAAGCATGAGCTGGACCAAAAGCCCCGCCCCAAGTTTACCAGCGGCAGCTTGAGCTAAATAGCGAATAAATTGATTGCTCATGAAAATTAATAGCAATACAATCATAACCGCGGTAACGCTAGCATAAACTTCTTTAGCCAAGTAGCGAAAAATGATCACTTAACATCACTCTCTTGCATCAATTTATAAT
>JAQSXL010000098.1 GCA_029256685.1 Gammaproteobacteria bacterium
GGCGAAAAAGCGCAGTGTATAAGACATACATGAGCATTTTGAGTCTACTTTTTTCATAGAGATTGGCCTGCAATGGAGGTTATGCAAGAGTTCTATTATCGCATAGCTAAGCTATGATTGCATGGCAAAGTCCGCTCTATAGAACAGCTTAAATTCAGAAAAAAACTAATGTTTTATCGGTTAAGCCCCTAAAAAATAGGGGCTTAAGTATTTTATAAAGATTTTTAAGCGAGCTCGGCTATAAGGTCGTAAGTTTCGGTAGCTATAATTTTAACCCGGGTAAATTCGCCGGCTTTAAGCTGGTTAGGGTTTTCGATAATCACCTGTCCATCAATTTCCGGTGCATCGGCACTACTGCGTGCAATAGCATAATCCTCATAAACCTCATCGACTAACACCTGCATGGTTTTGCCTATTTTGGCTTGTAATTTATTGGCACTAATCTCGGCTTGTAATTCCATAAAGCGTTCGTAACGTTCTTGTTTAACCTCTTCTGGAATCGGGTCTGGCAAGTCGTTGGCCTTGGCTCCTTGCACCGGCGAGTATTTGAAACAGCCTCCTCTATCGAGTTGAGCCTCTTTTAGAAAATTAAGCAGCTCTTCAAACTCTGCTTCGGTTTCACCGGGAAACCCGACGATGAAAGTACTGCGAATGGTAAGCTCGGGGCATACGCTGCGCCAAGCTCGGATACGCTCTAAATTATTTTCGCTATCGGCGGGGCGTTTCATTAAACGCAAGATGCGCGGATTAGCATGTTGAAAAGGAATATCGAGATAAGGTAATAAGGTGCCTTCTGCCATTAAAGGAATCACTTCATCTACATGTGGATAAGGATAAACATAGTGCAGACGAGTCCAAATGCCTAAGTCACTTAAGGCTTTCGCTAAATCATAAAATTTGGTTTTTAAGGGCCTGCCTTGCCAAAAGCTCATCTGATATTTCAAATCAAGTCCATAAGCACTGGTATCTTGCGAAATAACTAATAGTTCTTTTACGCCGGCATTGGCTAAACGCTCGGCTTCATTCATCACATCCCCAATCGGCCTGCTCACTAATTTGCCGCGCATAGAGGGAATAATGCAAAAGCTGCACTTGTGGTTACAACCCTCGGATATTTTAAGATAGGCATAGTGACGTGGCGTTAGTTTTATGCCTTGAGGAGGCACCAGGCTGGTAAAGGGATCGTGTGAGTTAGGTAAGTGTTGATGTACCGCCTGCATAACCGACTCATAGGCCTGAGGACCGGTTACACTCAGTACATTAGGATATTTATCCAAGATAACATCTTTTTTAGCGCCTAGGCAGCCAGTCACAATGACCTTGCCATTTTCGGCCAAGGCCTCACCAATAGCATCTAACGATTCCGTGACGGCGGAGTCGATAAAGCCACAGGTATTTACCACGACCAGTTCTGCATCTTGGTAACTTGGAGAAATAGCATAACCTTCGGCACGTAGCTGAGTAAGAATGCGTTCGGAGTCTACCAAGGCCTTAGGACAGCCCAAACTAATAAAACCAACTTTAGGTGTATTCATAATCAATAAAATTCGGGAAATGGCTCATCATACTCAAACAATGTAAATGATCAATGTTTTTGTACAAAAAATTAGCATTTAACCTAAAAAATTTATAAGCCTGGATAAGCAAGCTGCTGGATATTCTGTTCATGCTCTTTTTTTATGGCTTCCAATTGTAGGAGCAGCTTTTCAAGTTCTTTTTCATAATTGATGGCTTCATTTTTAGGAAAGTTAGCTTTATAGTCCAAGGCTTTATCGAAATCGGTCATAGCGGGTAAAAATTGATTATTCAAGGCATGAGATATAGCCCGTTGATAATAAGCCTTGGCTTCTTTAGGATAAGAGCTTATGAGTTGAGTACAACAGTCTATGGATTTAGCAAAATCTTTTAGATGTTGGTAAAAAGTAATCAGTTTATACAAGGTCAATTTTTTTGTGTTATGTTCATTCTTATCGGCTGGAATCAAATCTTTAATACCCTTCTCATAATCGGAAATCACTGCTGACCATGCTGCTGTATTTAAATTATTTTTATCTAATTGGGTTTCATTAATACTAGCCCGTTGAATATAATAAAGTCCGGGTTTGGTTTTTAATAAGTTGAGTTGCTGGCGAATATTAGTACTATAATTAATATATTGCTGTGTAGTTAATAAGTCCTTATGTCTTTGCAGTTGAATTAAAGCTTGTTCATATTTGACTTTAATTTCATTGAGCGGTAGCTGGGGGAAAATGATTTCACTTAACATTTCTTTTAAATCATTAAGACTATTATAGCGACATGGAACAGCCTTTTGACTAGTCTTTATTTCTATTTGAGGAGATGGCGGTAATTCAACGGGTAAGGCTTGCTTGGCTTTTCTGCGCTTTTTTTTCTTAGATGATTTACTGACCTGAGTAACCTGTACAACGGGTTGTTCCTCCTGCTTTTTTGCCTTTTTTTCTTGCAGCTCTTGTTGAAATTTTTCCAATCTACCTAGAAAATTTTCATCCTTTAGTACTGATGAAAGATAATCGTTTGGCTTAAAAATCATGGCTTTATAGGTATTTTTATTATAAAAAGATTCATTGCTCATGTTTTGTTTCCTCATTATTTTACTAAATTATAGTTTATTTAGGCCGCACATTAAAGTTACTGAAAGTTTAGTTAAATTCCTGTATAATTTTTCACCATTTTAGCTAATTGTGATCACCTAATGAGCCTAAATTTATCTTACGATGTTATTATTGTGGGCGGCGGCCATGCTGGAACAGAAGCCGCGCTTGCGGCTGCCCGCATGGGAGCCAGTACTTTATTATTAACTCATAATATCGAAACCTTGGGCCAAATGTCTTGTAATCCTGCCATAGGAGGGATTGGTAAAGGACATTTGGTGAAGGAAATCGATGCCTTGGGTGGAATCATGGCTTGGGCCGCCGATCAGGCTGGTATTCAGTTTCGTATCTTAAATTCCAGCAAAGGCCCTGCCGTGCGTGCAACTCGAGCGCAAGCGGATAGAGTTCTCTATAAACAAGCCATTCGTTCGGTATTAGAAAATCAGCCTAATTTGGATATTTTTCAACAAGCCGTTGATGATTTAATCGTTGAGCAAGATAAGGTAACGGGTGTGGTAACCCAAATGGGTTTACGGTTTAAGGCGAAAGCGGTGGTATTAACCGTAGGAACCTTTTTAGGGGGTAAAATCCACATCGGTTTAGAAAATTATCAAGGAGGACGGGCCGGTGATCCGCCTTCTATCGCCTTGGCAAAACGTCTGCGCGAACTGCCTTTCCGGGTCGATAGATTAAAAACGGGTACGCCTCCACGCATCGATGGTCGCAGCATTGACTACGCTAAATTACAACCGCAACCCGGAGATACCCCAACCCCGGTGTTTTCATTCTTAGGCAAAGTGGAACAACATCCACAGCAGATGGCTTGCTTTATTACCCATACCAATGAAAAAACGCATGAACTGATACGCACGGGTTTAGATCGCTCCCCCATGTATACCGGGATTATTGAAGGTATAGGGCCACGTTATTGTCCATCGATAGAGGATAAGGTGATGCGGTTTGCCGATAAAGACTCGCATCAGATTTTCCTTGAACCCGAAGGGTTGAATACTCATGAGATTTATCCCAATGGCATTTCCACCAGCTTGCCTTTCGACGTGCAATATGAATTTGTTCGCAGTATGAAGGGGTTAGAAAATGCCCATATTACCCGGCCTGGCTATGCCATAGAATATGATTTTTTTGATCCACGCGATTTAAAACCCTCCCTGGAAACTAAGTTTATTGCCGGTTTGTTTTTTGCCGGTCAAATCAATGGCACCACGGGTTATGAGGAAGCTGCGGCACAAGGCCTTATTGCGGGTTTAAATGCCGCTCTTTTAGTGCAAGAAAAAGAGGCTTGGGCACCAAGACGGGATGAGGCCTATATTGGCGTATTGATCGATGATCTGATTACCCGAGGTACCTCGGAACCCTACCGCATGTTTACCAGTCGCGCCGAATATCGGTTGTTGTTACGTGAAGATAATGCCGATTTACGCCTAACACCTAAGGGCCGTGAACTTGGCTTAGTGGATGATAGCCGTTGGCAAGCCTTTGCGATTAAACAAGAGGCGGTGACTAAAGAACAGCAACGAATTCATGCCCTGTGGGTCAGGCCTAATACCGAGACAAGCCGCGGTCTTGAGCAATGGCTCACTAGCCCTTTAAGCCGTGAGTTTAGGGTCAGTGAGCTGCTGCGCCGTCCAGAACTTGATTATGCTAAGTTAATGCAGATCCCAGATTTAGGCCCTGCGGTAATGGATGAAAAAGTAGCCGAGCAAGTTGAAATTCAAGTGAAATATGCGGGTTATATTGATAGGCAAACCGAGGAAATTGCTAGGCAATCACGCTATGAGCAAAAACGCTTACCCGCGAATTTGGATTATCAAGCCGTTCCCGGATTGTCAACCGAGGTGAGACAAAAATTGAATATGGCTAAGCCCGCTACCATTGGTATGGCATCACGTGTTCCAGGTATAACGCCGGCGGCTATTTCGTTGTTGCTGGTGCATTTAAAGAAACGCGAATCAGAGCGTAAGTTGGCTTAAGATGACTATCAATTTAGCAAAGCAGTTGCATATAGGCATACAACAAATAGGTCTCAACTTATCGCAGTCACAACAGCAAAAATTACTGTTGTATCTTGAGTTACTCGCTAAATGGAATGCCGCTTATAATTTAACGGCCATTCGCGAGCCAGAAGCCATGCTGATTCAACATCTTTTAGATAGCTTAAGCATCTGGTCTCATATTCCCCCTGGTAAGATTCTTGACGTTGGAACAGGCGCGGGTTTGCCCGGCATACCTCTAGCGATTGCTATGCCCGACCAGGAATTTACTTTATTAGACAGTAATGGTAAAAAATGCCGCTTTTTGATTCACGTGAAACATGAGTTGCAACTTGATAATGTCAGCGTGATACAAGCCAGAGTGGAACAATTTCAAGGACAGTTTGCCGGGATCGTTTCACGTGCCTTTGCCACCATCATAGAGATGCTACAAAATACCGAGTATTTATGTTCTAATAAGGGCGTATTTTTAGCGATGAAGGGTAACTATCCAGCCACTGAAATAGCTGAGATACCCCAGCATCTTTCGCTACAGCAGGTTATTAAATTAACCGTGCCTTATTTAGCAGCAGAACGGCATTTGGTCATCATAGGTAGACAGCGTGGGTAAAATCATTGCGATAGCCAATCAAAAAGGCGGAGTGGGTAAAACGACGAGTTGTATTAATTTAGCCGCGTCTTTAGTTGCCCATAATCGGCGGGTGTTGCTAGTTGATATAGATCCGCAAGGCAATGCTACCATGGGTAGTGGGATTGATAAAAATAGTCTGAACTATTCAATTAATGACGTGCTACTCGATGAGGCCGATATTCATCAGGCTTTATTAGGCACGCAGGCCGGCTATGATTTAGTGCCGGCTAATGATGATTTAACCTTTGCCGAATTAAGCTTGATGCAGATGTCACGCAAGGAATACCGCTTAAGTCATGCGCTGGCAAAACTACGCTGCAGTTATGATTATATTCTGATTGATTGCCCTCCCTCGGTGAACATGCTGACCATCAATGCCATGACTGCGGCTAATGGTATCGTGGTACCCATGCAATGTGAATATTATTCTTTAGAGGGTTTAACGGGATTGGTTAAAGTGATAGACAAGCTGCGAGCTAATTTAAATCCTAAACTGGAGTTGATAGGGTTATTACGCACCATGTATGATGCCCGTAATAATTTAACCAATGACGTTTCGGAACAGTTGTTCAAACACTTTGGCGATAAAGTTTATCAAACCGTTATTCCACGTAACGTGCGTTTGGCGGAGGCGCCCAGTTTTGGCTTACCGGCTTTATTATATGATAAACGCTCCCAAGGTGCGCAGGCTTACTTAGAATTGGCCGATGAGCTACTAAAACAGCAAGAGGCTGCCATAGTTTAGTTTTAAAGTTTATTCTAACAATTCTAGATGAAGTTCAGGAAAAGAGGTTTTTCTCATGACAGTTAAAAAGCGCGGTTTAGGTAGAGGTTTAGATGCTTTATTGAGCTCTATTCAAGAAACTCAAACCCAGCCGGTTAAACAGATTAACGAATTACAACAGCTTCCCGTTGATTTAATTCAACAAAGCCCTTATCAGCCACGCCGAGTTTTTCAGGCCGAGGCCTTAGAAGAGTTAGCGGCCTCTATTCGTGTTCAAGGCATCATTCAACCCATTGTAGTGCGCAGAACCGCGCATGGTTATTATGAATTAGTGGCCGGTGAGCGGCGCTGGCGCGCTGCCCAAATGGCGGGGTTAGAAAATATTCCCGCTTTGGTGCGAGAGATCCCCGATGATGCGGCGATAGCTATTGCTTTAATCGAAAATATTCAGCGCAAAAATTTAAATGCCATTGAAGAGGCCGCTGCTTTACAGCGCTTGCTCGATGAGTTTCAAATGACACATCAGCAGGTTGCCGATGCGGTGGGTAAATCACGGGCTGCCATCACCAATTTGCTGCGTTTATTGGGTTTAAACGATGATGTTAAACTTGCCTTAGAAAATGGTAAGTTAGAAATGGGCCATGCCAGGGCTTTATTGGGATTAACAGGTAAGGCGCAAAGTGATGCGGCTCAAACCGTTGCTAATAAGCAACTATCGGTGCGGGAAACCGAAAACCTAGTACGTAAATTACAGGAACAAGCTAAGGTCAAAACGTTAGTAAAATCCCTAGACCCAGATATCGTGAAATTACAAACTCAGCTTTCCGATCGCTTAGGTGCATCGGTTAAAATTCAACATGGTGCTAAGGGCAAGGGTAAAATTGTGGTCCAATACAATAATTTAGAAGAATTAGAAGGTATTTTGGCCCAGTTTGATAAGAAAGATGATTAAGGAAATGCTTAGTCAATTCTAAGCAAGTGGCTAAGCTAGAATAGGAGTATTAGCCTATTATTTTAACTCGATAACTAGAGTCTGTTTACAATGGGTTAGTATGAACGAAAAAAGAGGAAATCGAGGAAAAATTCAGGTAAATGCGAGGCGAATAGCCGGCTATTTAACGAGGATTTGGCTGGATTTTAACCGATCGCACTCTTTTTGCAGTATAGGAACCCATTGTAAACAGACCCTAGTATTTTTAGCAAGCAGAAACTGTG
>JAQSXL010000099.1 GCA_029256685.1 Gammaproteobacteria bacterium
AAATTGACTTAATCGAAGATCAAAAAACCTACAGCGGCTTTCGCTGGACATCCTCGCAAGGCCCAAACCTACTCATTGGTAATGGTACATTAGCAACAGCAACCGTAACGATAAAGGAACAAGCGCCAATTACGCTCATTATTCCGGCATTAAAACGGTTTTTTGGTTTAGGATAAGGCATGGCAATCATTAACAAACTACGTGCTTTCATCACTAAAAAAAATCACGTACCCAGTATTTTGCAAATGGAAGCCGTAGAATGTGGCGCGGCAAGCCTGGCCATGATCCTTGCCTATTATGGCCGCTGGGTTGCTTTAGACGAACTGCGCTATGAATGCGATGTATCAAGAGACGGTAGTAAAGCCAGTAATATTGTACAAGCGGCTCGTAAATATGGCCTACAAGCTCAGGGCTATAGACTTGAACCAGAAGCCATAACCCAAAACAAGCTGCCCGCTATTATTCATTGGAATTTTAATCACTTTGTAGTACTAGAAAAACTAACAGATAAAAAAGCCTATCTTAATGATCCCGCCGCAGGTCCTCGTACCGTTACCATAGAAGAGTTTGACGAAGCATTCACTGGTATCTTATTAGAGTTTACGCCCGGCCCAGAATTCAAAACTGGCGGTGAACGCACCCGAGTATTGCCAGCTCTCTTTAAGCGTCTTGGCGGGGCTAAAATCGGTCTGCTCTATATTATGTTAGCAAGCTTAGCCCTTATCATACCAGGCTTGGTTATCCCTGGCATGAGCAAAATTTTTGTCGACAATTATCTGGTACAAGCACATACCAGTTGGATCATACCCATCCTACTAGGCCTACTACTCACGGGCATATGTCGAGCTTCACTCACTTGGCTGCAACAACATTATCTATTAAGGCTTGAGATGCGCTTAGCCATGTTAAGTAGTAGTCAGTTTCTTTGGCATTTAATGCATTTACCCATGGCGTTTTTTAGTCAACGTTATGCGGGTGAAATTACTCAGCGTATTACCTCAAATGACAAAGTGGCAGGACTCATTGCCGGGGAATTAGGTACCAATTTAATTAACATCGTTACGGTTATTTTTTATGCCATTGTCATGTTCTTCTATAGCCCCTTACTTACTATCATTGGCATAGGCTTAACTTCACTTAATATTATTACCCTAAAGTGGGTAGCTAATAAACGCGCCAATAGTAGTAAACGCTTACTACAAGCCCATGGAAAATTAATGGCAACCGCCATGGGCGGCTTACAAATGATAGAGACCTTTAAAGCCACTGGCTCTGAGGCTGATTTTTTTAATCGTTGGGCTGGCCATCACGCCAAGACCTTAAGCGCTGAACAAGAACTAAGCCTTATTGGTGAACCCTTGATGATTTTGCCCATTATCCTTAATAGTATTACCACAGCCATCATTTTAGGTATAGGTGGTTTAGAGGTGATGGCAGGCCATTTATCCATTGGTTCAATTATCGCTTTCCAAAGTTTAATGGCAAGTTTTAATGAGCCCATCACCAACTTACTTAATTTAGGTGGACACTTACAAGAAGTAAGCGCCGATTTACAAAGGCTTGATGATGTATTACGTTATAAACCGGCTGCAAGATATCAAGCTGCCGAACAAGACAGTGCATATCAAGGTAAGTTAATAGGCTTGGTTGAATTTAGGGAGGTTACCTTTGGTTATAGTCGGCTGAGCGAGCCTTTAATTAAAAATTTTAGCTTAACCATTAAGCCAGGGGCCAGAATTGCCCTAGTGGGACGCTCGGGTAGTGGTAAATCAACTATAGCCAAATTAATTTCTGGTCACTACTCGCCCTGGTCAGGCGAAATTTTGCTAGATGGCAAACCGCTACCGTCGTTACCCTGGCAAATCATTTGCAACTCATTAGCCACGGTAGATCAGGAAATTTTTCTTTACGAAGGCTCGATTCAAGATAACTTGACCCTATGGGATAAAACCATTGCGGAAGAAGATATAATACAAGCCACTAAAGATGCGGATATTCACGAAATGATCAGCGAGAGACCGCAGGGTTATCAAAGCCCTATAGAAGAAAGTGGTAGAAATTTCAGTGGTGGTCAACGCCAACGGCTAGAAATTGCACGCGCCCTGGTTAATAACCCTAGTATTCTCGTATTGGATGAAGCCACTTCGGCATTAGATCCCAAGGTTGAATATCAAATCGACAATAACATCCGCCGCCGTGGTTGCACCTGTTTAATCATTGCCCATAGATTAAGTACTATTCGCGATTGTGATGAAATTATCGTACTGGATAACGGCAATGTAGTCCAACGCGGCCACCATGACGAACTCATTACGCAGGAAGGCACTTACAAAAATTTAATTACTACCACTTGAGCCTTACTAACATTTAAAGAAAGCAACGAGAAACCAACTATGAATAAACGAATTAAGTTAAAAGCAAATAAATTACAATTAGAAGAAAAAGCATTCACTAGATTAGAGAAAATTGGCAATATTTTAACTAAGCAAAGGGACACCACCCTTTTAAAAAGTACCTGAAAACGTTTGGTTAGATATTAATAAACTTGATTATATTTTCATGGCAATAATTAAAATGGAATTATTAAACCAATTACGTAATGAATTACTTAAAATAAGTACCTTAGTCACCTGCAATGGATATATGCCTTTGCCGCTGAATGATCCCAATACCGTTTGTTGGGTAGATGCCGGTATTATTAATGTATTTGGCATACCACAATCTGATCATGAGGTTTTGAATAAACGTACCCCGATTTTTCAAGCACAAGCGAATGATATTTTATTCGGTATAGCAGCAAGTTCTCAGCCTTTAAACCTGATTGCGGTTGGCAATGCAGACACCCAATTGCGCATCATGCCTTTAGCAGCATTTAGCAAACTAATTACCGACCCCAGTTACCAGCTTTTAATCAGTAAAATGATTGAGAAATGGATTTTTGGCCTCTCGGCAAAGCTGGTTAACGCTCAAACCGTTAATCCAAATTGGTTAGTAGAACAGCCACAAACTATAGAATTACAGGAATTACAGACCTTAAGTAGTTTACATGGCTGTTTTTGGTTTAAGATTTTAGATGGCGCTCTGACCTACACCCAAGACAGTCAAATACTACAAGCGAGTGCTACTGATTATTATCCTATCCTGCAACCGCTATGGTTGACCGCGCAAACTAAACAGGTTCACTTGGCATTACAAAATACGGCTTCGTATATTCAACAACCCAGTTTTTTTAATTCCTTAGCCAATTTTCATCGGTTTGTACTCGATGAAATCGCAAAACAACTAAGTGAGCAGGTAGATTATGAATCTCAGCGTTTTGCTAATAAACGTCAAGGTGATATAACGGCCGTTAATAATGCCTTTAAAAAAATGCTGGCCATTTTAAAACCATCGAAAAAACCGTTAGTCACCGAGGCCACTTCTCATTCCCCATTAATCACCGCTTGCCAATTAATAGGAAATGCACTGCAGATTACTATAGAGCCCCCGCATTCTTCGACCGCAAATTTGCGCTTAACGGATATTCTAACTAATGCGGGCGTGCAATTACGCGAAGTGCAGCTTGATAAGGGTTGGTGGCATAGAGATGGTGGGCCTTTGTTGGTTTTCCGCGAATCCGACGGCGCCCCTTGTGCCGCGATTCCAATCCAAGCTAATCGCTATCAACTTATCGATCCTGCCTCGGGCAACCAAATTGAACTCGACGCTAAAATTGCCCAAGAACTCGCTCCGATTGGTTATACCTTTTACCGCCCCTTCTCTCAAAATATAATAACCGGCCGTGATCTCATAAAATTTAGTATTAAAGATAATCTAAACGATATTTTTAGAGTCTTTATAGCCGGTATCTTAGGTGGTTTACTAGGAATGTTGACGCCCATCTTTACGGGAGCTTTATTTGATAAGGTCATTCCCAATGCAGAGAAAACCCAATTATTACAGATAGTCATTGCCTTAATTACGGCGGGGTTTGCTCTGGGTTTGTTTCAGCTGGTCAGAGTTTTTGCCATTATTCGTATCAGCGGAAAAACCAATCTCCGCCTGGAAGCAGCACTCTGGGATAGATTGCTACGTTTACCCATGTCGTTTTTTAAGCATTATAATACCGGCGACCTGACTACGCGGGCCTTAGCTATCAGTTCTATTCGGCAAATTTTTACCGGTATTACCGTGTCAGCCATATTAAGTGTATTATTCTCGGTTTTTAGCTTCATATTGCTGTTTTATTACTCATGGCAACTTGCCTTACTTGCCACAGGCTTAGTATTGATCGTTGCAACCGTAACTTTATTACTCAGCATTTGGCAAATTCATCATCAACGAACCTTACAAAATCTGACGGGTAAAGTCACCGGTCTTATTTTACAGTTAATCAATGGTATCGCTAAATTACAAAGTGCCGGCCGGGAAAATAAAGCCTTTAGTTTATGGGCGGAACAATTTAGTGAGCAAAAACGTTTTAGCTATAAAACCCGCCTGCTTAGCAACAGTTTACAAACTTTCAATGCCTTTTTCGTACCCGTCATGAGCCTTGCCATCTATGCCTTAATAGCATTTAAGCTTAAAGACTTAGCCATTGGAGATTATATTGCCTTTAGCGCTGCTTTTGGTCAGTTTATAGGTAGTGTAATGGGCATGACGAGTGCTATCACCCAATCCTTGATGGTCATTCCTCTATTTGAGCGGGCTAAACCCATTTTAGATTCATTACCAGAAACCAGCTTAGAAAAAATTGATCCGGGTATTTTGCGCGGTGAAATTGAATTTAACCGGGTCAATTTTCGCTATTCCGAAGATGGGCCTTTAATCTTAAAAGATATTTCGTTTACAGTTAAACCCGGCCAATTTATTGCATTTGTAGGCAAGTCTGGCGCCGGCAAATCAACCCTACTCCGCTTATTATTGGGCTTTGAGCAAGCTAATTCGGGTAGTATCTTTTGCGATGGCAAGGATATTTATCAACTCAATATGCAAAGACTTCGCAGACAATTAGGCGTGGTATTACAAAATAGTGCTTTAATTTCAGACAGTATCTTCCGTAATATTGTGGGCTCAGCTCCATTGACCATGGATGAGGCATGGGAAGCGGCGCGTTTAGCAGGTTTTGACCAAGACATAGAATCCATGCCTATGGGTATGCATACGGTGCTATCGGAAGGAGCAAGAACTATCTCAGGCGGTCAACGCCAACGCTTAATGATAGCCCGCGCCTTGGCGCAAAAACCCAGAGTATTGATTTTTGATGAGGCAACTAGTGCGCTGGATAATCGTACTCAGGCCCTTGTCAGCCAAAGTCTGGAAAAACTGAATATTACACGAATCGTGATTGCCCATCGCTTAAGTACCATTACCAACGCCAATTTAATCTTTGTAGTCGATAATGGCGAGATTGTGCAACGCGGTTCTTATCAAGAACTTGCCGAACAACAAGGTATTTTTGCCGATTTAATTAAGCGGCAAATGATTTAAAATCAACTTGCCTTACTGTGCTCAAAAAGCGATATTTCAGTTACGATAGCATTCCAGGGCACAAAATACTCGCCCGTAGGAGCTTTAACCATAAGTCCTGCCTAGCTTAACTCTTTAACATCTTGATAGACATTGCGATAATCTCTATTTAATTGCTTGGCGAGTGCTAAAATAGTGGTTTTACCGGGATCGTGTACATAGCGTAACAGCTCGCAACCGATAGACGATAACATTCACTTATCAAAAATAAGGGATTGATGCTCTTCACTAATACCCGTCCCCGTATCTTTAACCCCAGATTCCGGTGCGCCACGAAAGTGCGTCTCTGCTAGTAGCTGAAAGAGCTACCGACATGAGGGTTTAATGAAAAAATCATAGATTATGTTTAATATTAGCTAAGTTAACAGTTGTTATTGATAAGTCTTCTGCTAAAGAAAAATTATGGGCTTCTTTATGTAACCCATGTTCACTAAGGAGTAATGAAAAGCCCTGCTGTGAGCAATCACTATTTTGTTTAGCTGTTAGTATGTCAAGTCTGGTTAGGGCTTTATGATTGAGTAGTTGAGGATAACTGCTCAATTTTAGCAGTAAATAATCTTTTTTATCTTCATTACTTTGCAGTACTTCATATTCAAAGTGTGGGATACGGAGTACTTGCCAGTTTAAATATTCGCCTAAGATAAAATCACGAAACTTATCCACCCGCCTTAATTGCTGCCCCCGATAGTGAAAGGGACCATCAATCTCAATATTTAATGAAATGCCTGGGAGGGCTATATCGAGCGCATAGGCGCCGAGGATGTATTCCTGCTTAATTTGTTGCTTATATTCTTTTTTTAATAAAGAGCAGAGCAAAGAGCAAGCCGTTTTCTGTAAATGTGAAGGGCTTAAGTCCTCTTGAGGTCTTTGCTGCAAATACGTTTCTATATATTTAATAAATTTATCTAATTTTTTAGTAGCACCCATACGGATTTTAGCATAGGTACAAAACTGCCATAATTCACTTAACAAAGGCAAATCAAGTTGTGCAAAATTCTGCTGTTGAGCATCAAAAATATCTAATAAATTTTCTATGAGTGTTTGGTGGCTCGCTATATCGCTACCCAGTTTAGCTATGCTTCCGCCTATTTGGGCGCAATCACTCAAACTTAGCGCTTTAGCTTCGCTGAGTATGGTTGCTCTGGCTAGTAAGGCGTTAATAGGTTTTTTCTGTTCTGAGGTACTAATAGGCAATTTAGGCAGCCCATTTAAAATAGAGGCTACTTCTCTACCAGTAAAAGTTTGCTTCATTCTTTTGGTAGATAAGAGGTTAACGCTGGTATTAAGAGCAAAGATGAAAATGGCATTAAATAACTCATTTGAATTCGTTTGATACATGAGGTCAAAATGACCAAGGCGATTTATCAACGTACTTATATGGACCGCGTTCATATCCTTAGCGTGTAGGGTGAGTGCCTGCAGAAGCCCCGTTAATGCCTTATTGATAATACGTTCTTTATAATCATTTTTTTCTATCCATTCGAAGGTATCCACAATAATTTGATTAAGTTTTATTTTATGGATTTTAGTTTTTAGGGATAGTTTAAAAAATTTCGCGCCGTTATTCATACATGTTTTTCCTGGCTGTTTTTTTGTAAAAGCATATCGCCTGCCATTTTAAGCGTTCCGTCAGGTTCCGTCGCAACTTTTTAAGTTAGCGGTTAAAAACGACTCACTATAAACACTTCATTGCCATGACCATACATCCAGATACTAAATTGGCCTTTTTTGAACATCCGCATCACTTCAAAACCCTTAACACCTGACAACTTTTAAAGCATACCATAATTTAAGTATGCCTTTAAGCGCGAACATGGCATTGCGCAATAAGCGTTCAATCCGTCCTGCGCGGTTTTTAATTGGGTTTGGTTTATATAAAAGCCACGGGATTTTAAATCCGATAAGTTAAGCGAAACCAATTCATCACCTATTAGCTCACTACCTGCATGCGTAAGCGTTACATTTCCCTTCAGCCGAATACGATAGCTAAATCCTAATTGTTGACATAACTGAATTAAAGCCCCTGTCCCATAAAATTTATCCGCGCCAGCCGGTAACACGGTACCTAAAAACTCAGGTACGGGTGCTTAGCCCATAATATTGATATTAAATATTTAGTCTATCTGGCAGAGACTGTTCATTGGTATGAACTGGCCAGCCAAATTTCATAAAGTGTAACTCTATAGGCGTCGAGAAAAATGAAAAATAAGTATTGTTATTGGGCTGGTGTTGCGTTTTATCAGGCGAGCCGGTTAAGTCAACTGGATTTTGCTTGGGCTTAATAGAATTAACCCACGATAACCTAGCAGGGCGCGGCAACGGTTTATTTAATAGTAAATCTAACTGAGATTTTAATTCGAGCAAGTTTTCTTGCGGCGCGCCGTCAGCGGGTAAAATTAGCGATCGATGCAAGCACTCGAAGATAACGCGTAATTGTTGCCGGGTCTGCTCGTCAAACTGGGTAAACTGTTTTACCAAGAGCAAGCAGATAGTTAAACGCTCGGCATGATTTTGAGTTAAGCTCAGGATGAATTTTTTTCGCAGCGCCTCCCGATCTCTACCGCGGTGTTTCTGACTTTTAATGATGGCCAGATTTACAGCCTGCTTAATAAAGGCTTCGGCATGACGATACAGCTTGAGTTGCTCTTTTAGAACCGTAAGCAATGAATTAAAATTAAAATGCGTCTCAAGCGCTTTATATTTTTTTCTTTCTCTCAACAACCAATTTCGCATGTCAACCGCTGCATCCATCCGTTTTGTTAAGCTCATATCATTTTCTTCAATGTAGCTTAACATGACCGCTGCTAAAGGATATTGTGACAGCGGTTTTAACTCCGGCGTATCTTGTTTGTTTTCACAGGCAGTTAATGCTTGTTTATACGTGGTGAAAATAGTGTTAAACCCTTGTTGTAAAATAATTAATTTCTTTTGGGCAGCCTGGTCTAATTGAGTGATGGTAGCCGTGATAACTTGATGCGTATCCCTAATGAGTTTTGCTATCGCCTGAGCTTGTTGTTGTTGTTTCTCAGCCAGCGCTTGTAACTTTAACTGCTCATCCCGACTAATTATAAAGGGTCTTAACGCGTGTGTTATAAAATTGTGAGAGTCTGGAACATCCGCATAATTTGTTTTGATCAGCTGAAGAATAATTTCCGTATCCTCCCTTATCGATTGCAAACGTCGTTGTGTCGACGCTTCCTTAGCATAAACAACAGCTAAGTTTTCCGCCGTGTATATGGCTGCAATTTTAGCCGGATAATTATGGGTTAAATTAGGTGCGGCTTGCGTTAACGCCTGACACTTAGGGAGAAGCAAAGCAAAATACTCTTTAATCATTGCTAGCACTTGTTCTCGCGTTTCACTTGCAGCTTGTGCCCGTTGGTAAAAATAGGCGTTCATTGCATTTAACTCTTGTATCACCAAAAACCCTGCAAAGTTTTCACTTATTTTTGTTACGATTTCACAACCCTTACGTAATAGAGGAAGCTCACTAGTCATGTTTTTTAAAATGGTATTAAGCGTGGTAAGCAGATTAGGCAGTTTGGTTTTAAAAAACACCTCGTGTTTAAAAAATTGTATAGTTTCCAGACTAGCGACTAAATTATAAAACAAAACCTGATGATTGGTTTCCAGGAGTGTATAAAATTCACGTGCACAATGGTGCTCAACTAGCTTATGTTGATTAAGCTTAGTCCAGATCAACTGATAGTATTTGCCCATATTCTGTAGTGCTTGCACTATCATATCGATGTCGGCATCTTGTAGCCGCTTTTGACTGGTAATATCAGCCAGCTTTTGCATTACCCGGCTTAAATTATTCATGACCGGCGTTATTTCATTGGCAAAAATAAGCATATCGGCCAGTACAGTAGCCATCTGACAACACTTTTTTATAGAGGTTAACGTGCCACAAGGCTGTAAAATTGCATAGATTTCGCTTATTAGCTCAGGATATCTTGTTCTCAAAAAGGTGTTTGTTATAGGGAAATCCGAGTTGGCTATGCTGTTATGCAATAATTCGAAAAATTGCTGGTGAACCCTGATGATGTCTTTATAAAATTCTTTAACGAGTAAATGTTCGGCTAAGCCATGCTTTTCGATAACGTTAAAAGTTTTCTTATATTCGGTTCGTATATTTTCTAAAACGGTTGTCAACAGAGCTAAATCCTGCTCTACAAGGTTATCTCGCTGCTGATAAGTGAGAGTCATTTTAGCAACCAATAGGTTTACCGTCACGATCGATTGCATGACTTCTAACAATTCTGGCGTGAGTTGCGACTCGGACGCCGGCTTGATTTTTTTAGCCTGTGGATTTTGCATCATACTAACCTGCTAATATTTATTATTATAAAATCCCTAGTCGTTAAACTACAACCAGCGTAGTAATAAGTACCATTATAGTTAATGATAATCAATTTTCCGCTAAGTTACATTCAATTTTTACAAGGGTCTGTTGACCCGCCGCTAGACTCAGGTGGGAATCGGTATTGATTTATGCGAGAGTTTAAGCACTTAATGCAAAGTTTTTAGGTATTCTAAAGCGGGTGTGGGTGCAGCAGCGACAGGACCCGCTCCATTTAATAAAACCAATATCACCCTGCACTGCACTAGTCACCAAAGGTCTAGCGTCGTGTTTTTTTGATATTGATCACAAAATTTGCAGAAAAAAACTGGCGAGGGTGGTAGATAAATAGGTCAAAATAATCTTGCTGGTATTCAAACAAATAAATGGGATGATTTAAATTAAACAAATTGCGATAGTCGTGTACCGTCTGACTAAAACCATCCGTAAAAATTACTGGGTCAGCACGTAAGCCGCGGAGAAATGAACTAAGTACAATGACTAAATATATAGCCGAAATAGCCTTAGATTTGACGTTTAATAAAATGTATAAGACTTTAGTACTCTAGCAATTTATCCCGAATGCTTAACCAAAAGGTATCGTTGAGCTCCGCTGCCACCTCTAAATACCAATAATTGGGTGTAGCAAAGGAACAACATTTAACCGCGTCTTTTTCGGTCATAAGTACCATTAAATCATCTTTAAATTGAAGATCTTTAGCCTGATAAGAGTGGTGATCGGGAAACTCATGTTCAATAATGACGATGCCATACTCTCGCAGGGTCTGAAAAAACCGCTGAGGATTACCGATACCTGCAACGGCATGTACCGTTTG
>JAQSXL010000100.1 GCA_029256685.1 Gammaproteobacteria bacterium
ACCATTTAGAGCGTAGCCGAATTGATTTGTCAGATATTAATACTTTAGTACTGGATGAAGCCGACAGAATGCTAGACATGGGTTTTGTCGATGACGTTAAATATATCGCTTCTCTATGTAATAAACAGAAACAGACTTTATTGTTTAGTGCGACTATCGATAATAAGATGGAAAAATTTGCCAGCGCCCTGCTAAAAAATCCCGCACGGATTAAAGTTGAAGCCGAACGAACAAACCATCGTAAGATTCAACAATCGGTTTATATTACCGATGGAATGCAGCATAAAATAGCCATTCTTAGCCATATTTTAAAACAAGAGCCAATTTTTAAAGGAATAATCTTTACCGCTACCAAATCAGTAGCAGATGATTTGACTAAGCAGCTGGTTGAACAAGGCCATAGAGTTGCCGCTATGCATGGTGACAAACGTCAAGCGCAGCGTATTAGAACTTTGGAGCAACTGCGTAATGGCAAGTTACAACTAATTGTTGCTACCGACGTTGCGGCGCGCGGCATTGACGTAAATAATATTACTCACGTGATTAATTTTGATATGCCAAAATTTGCCGAGGATTATGTACATCGTATTGGTCGTACCGGACGGGCAGACCAATCAGGTATCGCCATTACCCTCGCAACGTATAGCGAGAAACGCCATTTGCAAAATATTGAGCAATATATTGGCCAATCGATTGTACAAACAGTGATCGAGGGATTAGAGCCTAAAGCAAAATTTAGCTCAGATAAACCGCAAGCAAAGCGCGGTTATGGTAAAGGTAAGCCTCAGTCGGGTAGGGCGCCTGCAGGCCGCAGCTATTCGGGTCAAAGATCGTCTGCTACTGCCGGTCGCGCTACAGGTGAACGTAGTGAACGCAATTTCGGCGGTCGCGCTACAGGTGAACGTAGTGAACGCAATTTCGGCGGTCGCGCTACGGGTGAACGTAGTGAACGCAATTTTGCTAATCGCGCTACGGGTGAACGTAGTGAACGCAATTTTGGCAATCGTGCTACGGGTGAACGTAGTGAACGCAATTTTGCTAATCGCGCTACAGGTGAACGTAGTGAACGCAATTTTGCTAATCGTGCTACGGGTGAACGTAGTGAACGCAATTTTGCTAATCGCGCTACAGGTGAACGTAGTGAACGCAATTTTGGCAATCGTGCTACGGGTGAACGTAGTGAACGCAATTTTGCTAATCGTGCTACGGGTGAACGTAACTCAGCGGGCCGCTCTAGTTCCGATCGATTCGCCAATAAGAATGATGGCGGTGCGCAAAACCGTGGTTTTGCTCAAGCGAAACCGACTAAGGCAAGGTCTAGTGACTCACGTGGAGCAAAGCCCCAAGCCAATAAAATTAGTATCAAACCAAAGAAAGTAGTTAACTACTAAGTTTTATCGCCCTTCCCTATAGATCTATAGGGAAGGGCACTTTAGCCTATAAGCCAAGTTACCTAGGGTAAGGTTTTTGCACTAGATATCAGGATATAACCAAGTCGAATAAATAGTTGTACATTTTTTGCTACCCCTTTTATAGTAAATCCACAAATAATTTGTAAAATCACGATGACCATAATGAAGGCCATACATTCGCCTACTTCATTTTTTTACTACGGCATTATTTAGCCAAGGCTTTTTTTCGTAGCCTACGTTTGGCAAGTAAGGTGTTAAGTATTTCCACAAAAATTGAGAAGCTGATGGCAAAATAAATATAGCCCTTGGGTATGGCAAAGCCCATCCCATCTGCCACTAACACCATTCCAATTAATAATAAAAAGCTTAAAGCTAACATCTTGACACTGGGATGAGAATTAATAAATTCACTTAAGGGATCGCTTGCGATGACCATGCAAGCAATGGCAATTAAAATAGCCGCGGCCATAATCCAAAAATTCTGCGTCATACCCACTGCAGTTAAAATGCTGTCCAAGGAAAAAATAATATCCATAATGGCAATTTGCATGACTATACCTAAAAAGCCTGCCGCTACTCTTTTAAAAGAGACTTCAGCCGATTCTTCAAATTCGCTATGAATCTCGCGAGTACCTTTAAATAGTAAAAATAGTCCACCTATTATTAAGAAAATATCGCGGCCCGATACCGCTTCTCCAAATAGGGTAAATAGGGGTTTAGTCAAACCCACCAACCACAATACGGAGCCCAATAATAACAGGCGGGTTGCAAGAGCGAATAATAAACCCAGCCGCCTGGCAAGTGACTGTTGATGTTTAGGTAAACGGTTACTTAAAATGGCAATGAAAACTAGGTTATCAATGCCCAGTACAATTTCAAGTACCGATAAGGCTAATAAACTAAATATGACGTGGGTAATCGCTGCTAAATCCATGATGATAAATCTCTATGCTATGAGTCTGTATTATTAAATAGCATAGAAATAGATAAAGTAAATATTTTTATTAATGATTAACCAATGTTGTAAAATGTAAAACTCATATTATGGACATCATTTAAACCACGCGCTAAAAGAAACCGAAAATCTCTAGGTGATGGATAAAACAGCTTAGTTAGCAAGTTTAGCTGGGAAATAAACTAATAAATTAAGCGGCTTAATGAGGTAAAGTAGGTTTTAACTCTTTATAAAATTCTTAATAATTCCTTAAGAAAAATCTGTTAGCATAATTTTTTGATTTTTTTAAAAGGTTTAACTCATGTTAAATACCACTCAGCGTAAAATCTTAATAGAAGCTATTAATACCGCGATTGATACTATATTAGTTATACAAAGCGATGACGATTATAGTAAATTTTTAGCGGCTGCTACTAAATCGGTAAAGATTACTTCTAGAAATCTAGCCGAGCATATTAATATAGCTGCATTAGAGGAATTTATTACCACTGATATCAAAATACCCAATCCTGTACGAGAGCAGTTGCTGATTGTTAAGGAAGCCTTAACAAATGGTACTGATATTCCCGTAGAGAGTTTGCAATTTTTAGTTCAGCATCCTAATTATAACCCGATTAATTTGGCTGATATTGAACGGTATAGTAAAAAGTTGCAACAAGCTAATATTCCGCAGAATATTTATGAGATGCTGATGCGTATACGAGAAACTTATTTGGAAATGACGCCAATAGGTGAATATTCTTATGGCTATTCAACATTTCAATATAGAATTGGCACGGTACCTTTTAATCTCAATAATTGTGGTCCAATGCCTGAATCAGAGGAAATTCAATCCGACGTAAGGAATATGGTAGACGTCCGCTTAGACTTATACCGGGAATATAAAGCGGAATTAGCTAAAAGAACAGTACAACTAAGCAATCCAGTCTTACCGACTCTACCTGCTACTACGACCGACCAAAATCTTACTCAGTATGGTGGTGGTCTGTTTACTCGATATAATAGAGAAGGTACCAATGGGGCAAGTACTCTTACAGCTTCAGTAGATCCCAACAGCCCCCCCGTTAAAGTTTTAATTATGGGTGAGATAGGCACGCCAAAAAGCGCTTTTCTAGATAGGGCTAGAACTGCCGATAGCAATGGCTCAAATGGTATATTTACTGTTGGCGTAGAATTTATCTCTCTTTCAATCAATGATATACGTTTTCATATCTGGGACACGACTGGCCAAGAAAGATTTAGAAGTATATCAAATGCCTATATGAAAAATACCCAGATGATATTATTGATGGCTGAAAATTTGCAGTCATTGTCCTATTTACATCAAAAATGTGAGCGGGATACTTCAGAGGTAAGATATTGTTTTATTCAAACCGTAGAAAATCAGGCTGAACAAAGAGCCATAGACGGCTATTTGGCAGAACATGATATAACCAAGTTTAATTTTGCAACGGATACTACAGCAGACTCAATAAAACAATTTATTTGGGAATCTTTCGAAAATCATGAGGTCTCGCATCGATATTTCGAACGCAATAGTTTTAAATCTATTAATACAGATTCTAGCAATTTACCCATACAAAATGAATCTTATAGGTCTTGTACTATCCAATAGTACAGCCTTAACTGACAGAAGCATTCGTAGATAAATCTATGGGGACTTTTATCTGCGTTTTGCTAGAAAGTTTTTTAGCTTGAGTTGGGTAGAATCTCTTAACCGTGCTTGAACGAGTTCCTGGCACGTATAATGGAGTAATGCTGGTGCTAGGGGGCTATTGTTTACCGCGCTAATTAGCTTTTTGGCTTGTGCTAAAGCTGCCGGGCAATTAGCTTGTAGCTGCTGACAAATAAATTGGCCAAGTTCGGTAAGTTTTTGTGCCTCGCTAATCTCATGGATCAAGCCAAGCTTAAGGGCTTGGTTTGCATTAAATCGTTCGGCCGTTAAAAAATACCGCCGTGCCTGACGCTCACCTATGGCACGTATTACATAAGGGCTGATGACAGCAGGTATTAAGCCTAGTTTCACTTCAGAAAAGCAAAAATAGGCATGTTCCGCGGCGATGGCAAAATCACAGCAAGCAATCAAACCTATGGCTCCACCTAAAGCAGCTCCTTGTACCAAGGCTAAGGTGGGTTTTGGAAAATTATCTAAGGTTTGTAACAAATGGGCCAGCTGCTGTGCGTCTTGCACGTTTTCTTCATAGCTAAAACTGGCCATGCGTTGCATCCAATTTAAGTCGGCGCCTGCAGAAAAATTTTTACCATGGGCTGCCAAAACAACTATTTCAACCTTGGGATCGCGTTTAGCTTGTTCTAATGCGAGGGTCAGCTCTTTAATAAGTTTATCGTCAAAGGCATTGTGAATCTCGGGTTTGTTTAAGGTTAAGTGGCATAGCTTCGCCTCATGTTTAATAAGTAGGGATTGATTTGTCATGGTTTAAACTACATCCTAAATACGCCAAAGCGAGTATCGGCAATAGTAGCGTTTAAGGCCGCAGTTAAGCTCAAGCCTAAAACTCTTCGGGTGTCTTTGGGATCGATGATGCCATCGTCCCAGAGCCTTGCACTTGAGTAATAAGGATGGCCTTGAGTCTCATATTGTTCTAAAATGGGTTTTTTCAACCTGGTTTCTTGTTCGGCTGTCCACGTTTCACCTTGCTTTAAGTGTTTATCCCGGGTGATTTGGGCCATGACGGCCGCTGCTTGTTCACCGCCCATCACTGAAATTCTTGCATTAGGCCACATCCAAAGAAAACGAGGATCATAAGCTCGTCCACACATGGCATAATTACCGGCTCCAAAGCTCCCACCCATGATAACGGTCAATTTAGGCACTTTAGCGCAGGCTACCGTGGTGACTAATTTAGCACCGTGCTTAGCAATGCCACTGGCTTCATATTTACTACCGACCATAAAACCGGTGATGTTTTGTAAGAAGATCAGGGGAATTTTGCGCTGACAGCACAGCTCAATAAAATGCGTTCCCTTTAACGCCGACTCAGCGAATAAAATCCCATTATTAGCAATAATACCAACGGGATAGCCATACAAATGAGCAAAACCACACACTAGGGTAGTGCCATAATGAGCTTTAAACTCTTGTAATTCGGAATTATCGACAAGGCGAGCAATGATTTCACGTATTTCATAGGGTTGACGTGCATCCTGTGGCACTATCCCATAAATCTCTTCAATCGGATAGGCAGGTTCCTGCGTAGGACGGTTGGCCAGTTGCACAGGTTTTTGCCGGTTTAACTCGGCGATAATATCGCGGGTTAGGCTAAGCGCATGTTTTTCATCCTGAGCATAATAATCCGCCACCCCGGAAATTTTACAATGCACCTCGGCGCCGCCTAATTGCTCCGCAGAGATTTCTTCGCCCGTGGCGGCTTTTACTAAGGGGGGGCCACCAAGAAAGATAGTGGCTTGATTTTTAACCATAATGGTTTGATCGGCCATGGCAGGCACGTAGGCGCCGCCTGCGGTACATGAACCCATGACCACGGCTATTTGTGGAATATTTTGAGCAGATAAGTTGGCTTGGTTGAAGAAAATGCGGCCAAAATGTTCTTTATCGGGAAATACTTCGTCTTGTTTAGGTAAATAAGCGCCACCGGAATCCACTAAATAAATACAAGGTAGCTCATTTTGCTGGGCTATTTCTTGAGCGCGTAAATGTTTTTTTACCGTAATAGGGTAATAGGTGCCGCCTTTAACCGTTGCATCATTAGCAATGACTAAACATTGCTGGCCATGAATACAACCAATACCCGCTATGACTCCACCTGCTGGCAAGGGTTCTGTATAAAGTTCATGGCCAGCAAATTGACCTATCTCTAGAAAGGGTGTGCCTGGATCAAGTAATAGATTAATGCGTTCGCGAGGGAGCAGTTTGCCATGGTCAAGATGGCGCTGACGCGCCTTACTATCGCCGCCTAATTCAATTCTATGAGCTTTATTTTTTAAATCTGCAACTAAATTCTGCATCGCAGCAAAGTTATTTTTAAAAGCAAGGTCTTTAGTGTTAATAGAACTCGTTAGTTTTTGCATAAATCTTTCTATTTTTAGTGTTTAAAGCATCATAGCGTATTAATTTTTTATTGCAAAGCTAGCTAAATCGCTACTCAAAATTGCCATGAACGTGATATTATCCTATTTATAATATTGGTGTTTGTATTTATGCAGCAAAAAGGCTTAATAATAAATGGTTTTAGCTTAATTGAACTACTGCTTAGCTTGGCTATTTTCTCGTTTGCGTTACTAGGCTTAACTCAATTATCGGTGAAAGCCATGTTGATGAATCATTCGGCTTATTTGTATAACTTGGCTAATCAGCAGGCTTTCGCAGCGGCCGAATTAATTCGTACCCAGTGCGCGGTTGAGGGCTTACAGCAGGAAATAGCTAAAAATTTACCAGTGGGTAAATTGCAAATTAGTAAACAAGGGCGTTTAAATTTTATCACTATTAGTTGGTACGATAAATATCATGAACAACAGGGACAACCAGCACTCAATACGGTAAAACTGACTGTTTACGAAATCTATCCGTAGTCGATTGCTTTTTTAACTTCCATGGGGTAATGGCTATGAAAAAAATCGTTCAAAATATCCCAGTACTACCTATACAGTGTAATTTTTTGCTTCTTTCACTACAAACAGGGCCTTATTACCATAAGTTTGGAAAGGGGTTTAATAAAAGAGCGGTTGGATTTTCAATGACGGAATTAATGATAGCCGTTACTCTAGCAACCCTATTGCTATTAATCCTGACTACTATTTATAGGGTAGCTAAACAAAATTATTTACTTGAACAGGCGGAAGCTAC
>JAQSXL010000101.1 GCA_029256685.1 Gammaproteobacteria bacterium
TAAATAATAATAAACTTGCTTTGAGTAATGTTTTAAAGAGCCTTACATCTTCATTAATATTTTATAAAAAAATAAAACATCCTATTGTATCAAGTCAATTTAAGGTATTAAGTGATATTTATAAAAAACAAAAAAATCATGAGTTAGCTATTATAACCTATTCATATCATCGCTACGGGGTTTGTAAGCCAAGTGAAATTTTTGATACAGCCTTAGTCAAATTTTATCTTTCAGCTGGTCGAAAAAATGAAGTAAGAAATAAAATCACTACATTAACAATTGAGAGTAAAAAAAAGAAAAAATATTTAAACTTAATAAATAAATATCCAGAAAAGATTAAGTTTGCTAGTAACGATGAATTACCGCAGGATAAACAATTTGTCAACTTAAATTATAACAAAGATGAAATTGGAAAAATATTCAATATTAGTTTTTCTGACAAAGAAGATATAGAGGACCAAGATTCAGATTGTGATGAAATACCTGATAAATCATATATAGATTTTGAATCACAAGAAGAAGTAACTAGCTATGATATAGCGACATCTACTCAAACTCTTGGCGATGGTAATTGTGCTTTTAATGCATGTGCATTAGGATTATGTGGCTTAGTAGAGCATGGTCGTTTACCTTTGGAGGCGATAGGTACTCAACTACTATTTCAAATGCTGTCAGCAAAGCTTAATTTATCAAGCCATAATAGAGAAGCGTTTTTGGAATGGCTCAATAAACATAAGAACCTTAATCGGCGACAAACAGCTATAGCACCTATTTTACGTCATTTTACTATTTCATTTATAAGTGCTTATTATGAAGAGTTAGATTTTGCTTCACGTTACAAAGAAGCATTTATACATGCTTATAACCTTTATCAAGCAGGTATGAGTAATGATGATGATACGTTTATTGTACATCCATACATTGAAGCAAAGTTTAAAGAACATGTCCTAACAGATGAGAGCTTATTGAATTGGTGGGATGCTGAAGGCCATACCCAGTATTTTAATACTTTACGCCAGCCCGCCGACGACGCATTGGACAAAAAACGCTGGGGCAGTGAAATTGAACTCAATGCCTTAGCCTTTTCATTAGGCATTAACATTATTTATCGGAAAGCAAATAGTACGCCGCAATATTTAGGTATAGGTAGTGGTTGGCTACCAAACCTAAGTCAGCAAGAAATAGAACAATTAAGAAATTTAGAAGTAGGTGAGCCATTTCTACAAGGTTTTCGCTTATATGCAAGCCTTACCCTAGATGAGCTTATTCAAAGAGCTACCCCCTTACCTGCGTCGATAAGTGCTTCAATCCTTAACTTGGCAAAGCAAGCCAGCGAGAATGGTCACCGTAATTTTCCATCAACTATTATTGATGTTGAAAATATGTCTGCAGTATGTCAACAATTGGAAAATAGACATATTATTCAAAAGCAAAGCGAGACTTATCTTTTTGTAGGGGAAGATAATCAGATTGATATGGCAGCAATTGATGCTAGGATGCAAGGCATTAGTGAAGAGTTGCGCCAAAAGCTTATTGATTACTATCAAAGTCAAGTAGCTGCGTTTCAACTTATTCATGTAGGAGCACACTGGTCTTATCAAGCAAATCCAAGTACCAGTCCTTCAATAAGCCCAGTTAGGAATAATCAATCTAAATCTCAAGTTACTGGCCAATTAACTCCTAATTTGAGAACCATTAACTCTCAAGCACCAGATTCATACCAGTATTTCAAAGCGATGGAATCGGAGCTCACGCGGCTCAATAGCTTAGTATTACCAGAATCCTTGGGTGGAACTAACGAAATCATTCAGTATTTAAATGACTGTATCAAGCAGGACGATGTGGTGATTAATACTGTTGAATGGGATATGCATCCTGGTACAAGCCAGACGGGGGGTACTCAGCTTGAAAGTTATGATTTTCCTTTTGATAGTTTTAGAGACAACTTCTTGCAGCATCAGAAAAAACAGAAATTTGTCTTGCCTCTTTTGCTAATGCAGGCCCATTTTGCAGGGCTTGTGATTATAAAACACGCTCATAAATGGCTAGTAAAGTACATTAACCCAACAGGTAGTAATCCGCCGCAAAAAGGAGAGGATAAAGAAGCGCTAGCTAAAATTAAGCAAGCTTTACAAAAAATAACGGATGAACATCAGATAACATTTGAAGATATTGAGATTTTATCTAATAACCAGCAATTGAATGAATTTGATTGTGCCTTTATCGTTGCACAGACTTTAGTCGAAACTGCCTTGGAACAGGATATTAGCATTAAACCTTATATTGGAGATATGACGGCTTATGTCAAACCTATAACACATGCTAGAGCTCATTTCTATAGTCAGGATAGATTAGGCGATAACTATGAAAGTGCTATAAGAGACCAACTTTACTCACGGTTAGCAAAAGCCCTTACGACAAATCAAAGCTATGTGCAAGAGTTAGAAAGCTTCTTAAGGCAAAAAGATATAAATGAATACCCATTAGATGATAGAATCGTTAAGGAACTAAATATTTTATTAACGCAAATTGAAAGTAACACAATAGCAAATCAACCAGGGACGATGCTGGTTGATAAAGCCACCAGTTTTTTAACCACATCTGCTAATCTTAAAAGTATCGGGCTAGCAGAAATCAAAGAATTTTGCGAAAAATTATTAGAACCTTATTTTACTGAAGTGGGAAGCTTGATTTTCAAATTAAACCATAACTTACAAAATCATACCAAAAGCAGCGAAAATTTTTTGGAGGATATATCTTTAGCAAAACAAACAAATAGTTCTTACGGCAAGCTATTTCAACCGATATTAACTGATAGCGCCAAAATACTTAAAAAACGTGGTATGACCAGCTTCGCATCAGAACTGGATGAATTAGCTGAAATGGAAGAAATACTTGTAAATCAGGCTATACAGGAATCTAAATCACGAGTTTGTCACTAGTTTTCAATATACCTGACGGGACTTCCCAGTCGCCCTCAGGATGAAAACAAGTGACAATTATTAGCTTCGCCGCCCTGGCCGTCCTGAGGACTTTGATCCTGTGACGCAGATTAGTCACTTCTCTCTTCTTTGCCATTATGACTGTACAGTATCTAAGGTCTTGCTATTGCAATGAACCTGTATTCACAAGGTGAGTCCTGACAAAGTTTCCCAGTAAAAACAGCGTAGCAAATTTTAGGAGGCTTTTCTATGTCAGCTCAACCACAAGCTATTTTAGGGATTGATATTGCTAAACAAACCTTTCAAGTTGCTTTGTTTTATCATGAGAAATTCAAACATAAAGCCTTTGAAAATAATTCAAAAGGCTTCGATTCGCATCTTAGTTATGTCAACCCAAAGTAGAGATTTCCGATTTTAGTTTTTTAGCTAGAAAAATCTTAGCGCATACGCTCGCAATTTGGGTCAATGTAAAGCAAGGTAACAAGCCCTTGCAGCTTGAGTGCTTAGGGCTTGATTCAAATTAAAAAAGTTGAGCATCGCGTAAATTTCTTAGAAAAGTTAGAGAATAAGCTAACCTCTCAAACTGAAGCTCAAATCCAACAGGTTGGATTATCTTTCAGCTCTGAGGAAAAATTCACTAAATTTATTGATGAAAAGATAAAGTCAGCCCTAAAAATAAAATTTACTCAACCCAATCATCTTTATAAAATAGAAAAGATAATTACCAATCAGATAAATCAATTGCCTGATAAGCCAACCGTCATACAGGATCTACTAGAGAACTCCGGCGAGGAATTGTATAAAATGCGCCTGAGAAGGTCGTATCTTAAACGCTTATTTTGTGAAGAAATAAAAGGAAGAATAAAAAAACATATGGGCTATACCATAAAAAGAAATTATAGTTTTTTTGACGTGCAGAAAAATCCCCCTGTTTTTGATGCTGAAGAAAACAAACCTCAGGAGCCAGATGATTGTTATAGTTTTAATGATATTCAAAATATTCTTAGATAAAATCGAGATTGCGTGTCATTTTTCTAGGATAAGTTGTAAGCTTATCTTTTTCAGCTTGAGGAATGGAAGATCCCTCAAGCACCCGTTGGTAAGGCGTTTTGGCTTTATCAAAAACTTTACGGTAACGTGAGCCCCTACGTTCTTTTTTAACGAGCTTCACCCAACGCAGTGAGCAGGCATGTAAAAGCAAGTCAAAAACACCTTGGAGCCAATTTAATCCAGGCTGGTTAAAAAAGACCAAGGAAAACCCGCAAGCAATGACTTGTTAAGGATAGAGAGGTGGACGCATGCTACAGAACAGCTTGCGTCCTTTGATGCAACATATACACAATCATACGTTTATTTTTTAACAAAAGGGACATTTTCAAATTGGATAACAAGGGGACATTTTTATTTTGGTTTGACACAAGTATCATCTTAGTTATTGACCAAATATTTAGCTCTGTTATACTAATGGACCTTCATTATCTCCTTGCCGGAGTGGCGAAATTGGTAGACGCGCCAGACTCAAAATCTGGTGGTGGCAACACCGTGTCGGTTCGAGTCCGACCCCCGGCACCATTCCTAACCTTCATTGTCTGTTCTTTTGAGAGGGCAAGTCATAGCTGTTAGATAACTTATGCACGGCTACTTATGAGAGTGTTTTCAAACTCTATTATGGAACGGCAAATAAATGCTCCATAAGATTTCCAAAATTAAAGAAGGTCAACATGCGCATTAATTTAATTACCATAGGCAAACGTATGCCAAATTGGATCAATGAGGGCTATCAAGAATATGCCAAACGCTTACCTCATGACTATCGATTAGAATTAATCGAGTTAGAACTCAATAAACGTAATAAAAATGCCGATCTAAAAAGAATCATTGAGCGTGAGGGTGAACAAATGCTACAAGCTATTCCAGCTGGAGATTATGTTATGGCTCTGGATGTATTGGGCAAACAATGGCAAACCCCACAGCTTGCGGCTTTCTTACAACAAAAACATGAAATGAGTCAAAACATAAGCTTATTAATAGGTGGACCCGAGGGTTTGGCACCTAAATGCCTTACTCGGGCCAATCTAAAATGGTCGCTTTCTGAATTAACTTTCCCACATCCTCTTGTCAGAGTACTGATTGCCGAACAACTTTATCGGGCCTGGAGCATTATTCAGAAACATCCCTATCACCGGGAATAACGTCCATTTTAGTTTTTTCAAGATAATCCATCATGGCGTAACATAGGGCTTGGGTACCCTCACCACTTATCGCCGCTATCTCATAAACAGGGCCTTGCCATTTTAAGCGTTTAAGGATATCGGCACAGCGTGCCTCGCGCATCTCTTCTGGCAATAAATCCAATTTATTTAATACCAGCCAACGCTCTTTAGCCGCTAGCTCTGGACTATATTTTTGTAATTCTTTAACAATCTTTTTAGCAGCGACTACCGGATCAGATTCATCAAGTGGCGCCACATCAATAATATGTAATAGAATGCGGGTTCTTACTAAGTGCTTAAGAAACCGTACTCCCAGTCCCGCCCCTTCAGCCGCACCTTCAATTAAACCAGGAATATCGGCGACCACAAAACTACGGTTCATTCCAACGCTTACCACACCCAAATTAGGATATAAGGTGGTAAATGGATAATCCGCCACTTTGGGCCTTGCCGCAGAAACTGAGCGAATAAAGGTTGATTTACCCGCATTTGGCATACCTAATAGGCCAACATCGGCTAATAATTTCAATTCTAAACGGATATTACACTCATCGCCTGGCTTGCCCTTAGTCGTTTGCCTAGGCGCACGATTAGTACTGCTTTTAAATCTAGCATTACCCAAACCATGAAAACCACCTTGAGCAATCTTTAACTGCTCAGCTGGTTTATTTAAATCGCCTATCAACTCATTGGTATCTGCATCATAGATCATGGTGCCTACAGGCACTTTTATGATTAAATCTTCTCCGCCTCTACCTGTACAATCGCTGCCCATGCCAGGTTGGCCGTTTTGAGCTTTAAAAATTCGGGTATAGCGAAAATCAATCAGTGTATTTAAATCGGGATCCGCTTGAAAAAAAATACTGCCGCCATCACCACCATCGCCACCATTTGGCCCACCAAATGGCACAAACTTTTCACGGCGAAAGCTTAAACAACCGTCACCACCTTTGCCAGCCTGAATATAAATTGTAGCTTCATCAACAAATTTCATAATGTAATATCAAAATATAATGGGAAGAGATTGCACCTAGATTTATTATAGTCAGCCGCAACCCTACGTGTACTTGAAAGTGTTTTAGATCTTACCTTTTTAAAACACAAATAAAAAAGCCCCATAAATACGGGGCTTCTTATCAAACATTGGCCATTTAAGCCGCAGTTTCATTTTCAACCGCTTGTATAGTTACATACTTACGATTCTTCTCGCCTTTGATAACAAAACCGACTATGCCATCGGTTAAAGCGAAAATAGTATGGTCTCTACCAAGACCTACATTACTACCGGGATGGAATTTAGTACCGCGCTGACGTACGATGATTGAACCAGCCGTTACAAACTCGCCGCCATAAGCTTTAATACCAAGATATTTAGGATTTGAGTCGCGGCCGTTACGGGTACTACCGCCTGCTTTTTTATGAGCCATTTTAAGTTACCTCTTACTGGATAGCTGTAATTTTAACTTGGGTGAAATATTGTCTATGTCCCATTTGTTTCATATGGTGTTTACGGCGTCTGAACTTTAAGACCTTAATCTTTTTATGACGGCCTTGTGCAACAACTATAGCAGTTACCGCTTTACCACTCACATAAGGCGCGCCCAGCTCAACTTTATCACCGTCAGCAATCATTAACACCTTATCAAAGCTAACAGATTCCTCAACATCTAATGGTAATTTCTCTAACTTTAATACTTGGCCTTCAGTCACTTTGTATTGCTTACCGCCGCTTTCAATAACCGCGTACATATTTTAATCCTACTCCGAAAAATTTCAGCATAATTTAGAATGATGTCGAATTGTAAGGGATATTTATTAGGAGTGCAAGTTTGTTGTAAGATTATTCAGCAATTCTCCTTTTGGCTTAAGCAAGCTTACAGCAAGGCTGGCAGAACCTGTTGGTGCTCTCATATAAGCAAACCCTCTGCGGCAAGGATGCCGTAGTGGAGACTATAGGGACATATTCATGTCGAGTTTGCGTTATGAGAGCACCAACAGGTTCCTTCATAAAGCCTGATACAGCTTGCTTAAG
>JAQSXL010000102.1 GCA_029256685.1 Gammaproteobacteria bacterium
TGGGGAATACCTTATTTGCAAGAGGCTTATTCACTGAGTGATAGTAATGCAGCGGCTCTTAATTCCTTACTTTGGCTAGGGATTGCATTGGGTAGTCCACTACTAGGCTGGTGGTCTGATGCGATTGGTAAGCGTAAATTGCCCTTAGCCTGTGCCGCGGTTCTAGGTCTTAATACTATGGCTTCGCTGATTTATTTTAACCCATTGCCTTTATGGTCAGTGGGTGTTTTACTTTTTTTAACGGGAGCGGCATGTAGTGGACAGGCCCTCAGTTTTGCTTTAGTAAAAGAGAATAATTTGCCAAGCAATAATGCAGCGGCCATTGGTTTTAATAACATGGCTGTGGTGGTTGCCGGGGCTATATTTCAGCCAGTTATCGGCAAGTTGATTCAGCTTCATATGCCTGAACAAGTAGAACAACGGATCCATTATTCAAGTTATGATTTTCAATTTGGCTTAAGCATCTTACCCCTATGTTTTGGCTTAGCGCTGTTTATTAGTTTATTTTTCATTCGTGAAACTTTAGATACAAATGGGACTCGATAAATAATCATTTTTATTAAATATATCTACAGTTTTATAACGTAGAATTTTATAGCCTTTAGAATGACGGATACCATTCTTGTTAAATACTTGGCGAATGATATTCAAAAAATATTAAGGCTTATAAAATCATCAGCCATTTTTAGAATTAAAAAACTAGGTAAACATGCCATATTTGTAATAGAACAAAGAAATTTTGGTTAAAAGGCTCGTCTTCCCATTGACCCATAGGTATAATCAGATAAATTTTCAAGCCTCTTTAATTTTGTGAAATCAACCTTTAAGCGAATTGTTAGGAAGATAGTATGGCTTAGCTGTTGGCTTATTATTTTCAGTGCCGTGTTGCTAAGTCTGGCTAGGTTATTAACCCCCACGTTAGATCGTCATCGTGAGCAGTTTGCCTATTTGGCTGGTAAGGTCTTGGAACATCCCGTTACTATCGGTAAATTATCTGCAAGTTGGTATCATTTTGAGCCCGTATTTAAGTTTGAAGAGGTGGTTGCTTTAGATGTAGCCACTAATCAGCCTTTATTAAAAATCAATGAGCTTATTGTGGGCATTGATTTACTTAAAAGCTTATGGTATTGGCGGCTTGAGCCCGATATTTTAATTTTAAATGGCAGTAAACTAGCCATAGCACAGTCTGCAACCGGGCAACTCCTGGTTAATGGTGCAAAAACAATTCATGCTACTACCGAATCGACACTCAATTTTGAAAGCGTATTGAGCTGGCTATTTAGCCATGGTCAGCTTGTTTTAAAAAATGTAGATTTAACCGTACATATTCAGAATCAACCCCCGGGGCATGTTAAGATTCAGACGGTCAATTTAACCAATCGAGGAAAACGGCATTATTTAAATGGTAGGATTTTATTGCGGCAAGGACAGTTAACTCCTGTTCGCTTTGCCGCAGATCTCACAACCGGTAAGACCTTGTCTCAAATAGAAAAAGCACACCTTTATCTCTCGGTGAGACGGTTGCCACTAGATAAATTGGCCCTTAGGGTAAAGGAACAAGGCTGGCAAATTACCAAGGGGATTATGGCCGCGCAAATCTGGGCCGATTGGAATAAAGAGGGTTGGCAGCGGTTGCAGAGCCAAATCACACTTAAAGATTTGTTAATTAATTTTCAACAAAAAAACTTAGCTCATCTCAATCGTTTGGCAGGTAATTTTTGGGCCGAGAGACAAAAAGATGGTGGATGGGAGTTCGCAGGCGATAAACTGCAATTAACTATCAACAACCATAGTTGGCCTGAAAACAAATTTCAAGTGGTTACTACTAAGCAAGCCGAGCAAACAAGTCTACAGCAATTGCAAATAGGTTATATGGACTTATCCGATCTATTAGCGCTTAGTAAATTCTTACCGGAAAAATACCGTACCATGGTACAGGCTTTACAACCTCATGGTGAGATAAGTCCTTTATTTTGGCAACATACTGCACAGGGTATGAAGCTAGCCGGTCAATTTCAAAATATAGGCTTTAACCAATGGCAGCACATTCCTGGGGCGACGGGATTAACAGGCAGAGTGAAATTATTGCCAACCAGTGGAGTGCTAGAGCTTACCGGTGATCAGTCTCAATTTGATTTTGCCAAACTATTTCCTCATCCTTTGGTTTTTGAACGGCTAATCACCCGGTTTGATTTGCAAAAACAAGAAAATGGATGGTTACTCACTTCACGTGATATTAAGGCTGTTAATCAAGATCTTGCTCTGCGGGCTGCTATGTCGTTATACCTGCCTGCGGATGATAAAAGTCCTAACATTCAATTAGTGGCAGCGATAAAAGCTGCCAATGCCAATCACGTGAGTTCTTATTATCCCGTTGGCATTATGCACAAACCTTTAGTCGATTGGTTAAATACAGCCATTATACAAGCTAAAGATATTACTGGAACTATTGCATGGCGCGGAGCATTACACGACTTTCCTTATCATAAACCTACCGGGGTGTTCAGTATAAATAGCCGGGTTAATGATGTCATTTTAGCTTACCATGAGGGCTGGCCAGAAATTAAGCAGATAAAAGCTGATTTAAATTTTACCGGCAAATCTATGCGGATTATTGCTGAAAAAGGCAGTCTTTTAGGCAGCAAAATTCAAGCCGCTCAAGCAGCCATAGAAGACATGTCGGCTCACCCATCAGCCGTATTGCAAATCAATGGCAAGATACAAGGTGATGCAGAACAGGCCATGTCGTTTATTCAGCAGAGCCCTCTAAAATCAACGATTGGTAAGAGTTTAGCGCCCCTCAAGCTTCAAGGCGATATGCAAACAGAGCTTAGGTTAACTATTCCTCTTGCTAATCAAAAGCAGGGTTCTGAAGTAAAAATAACCGGCCGGAGTAAGTTAAATGATGCGCTATTAAAAATGCCCTCCTGGAAACTTCAGTTAGATAAACTCAAGGGCCAATTCAGCTATAGCGAACAGGGCTTGCAAACGGGGCGGTTAACGGGTTTATTTATGAGTGAGCCCGTGCAAATAGCCATCACCAATGAGGCTATACAGCCAAATGGTATGGAAACGCAGATTAGCATGAGAGGCGAGATCACGGCTAAGGCTTTAAGTCGCTATTTTGCTTGGATTCCTTTAGATAAACTTTCAGGCCACACGGCTTATGCAACTGTGCTAAAACTAAAAAAAATTGAGCAACAGCCCATGCAGCAAGAATTGCAATTAACTACCGATTTGCAAAATCTTGCTTTTTCTCTGCCAGCGCCTTTAGCTAAGACAGCCGAACAGCAAAGGCCTTTGGTCGTGACCTTAGATATCAATGAACATAAACCCAATTTATTAACCTGGGATTATGATAAGCAGCTGACGGGTAAGATAGAATTACAAAAGAGTTTGCAAAATAATTTAGTAATGCAAGGCATGATTATTATAGGAACTGAAGCGGCCGAATTAATCAATAAACCAGGCTTATTTATTGTGGGAAAATTAGCTGAGTTTGATTGGCAAGCCTGGCAATCATGGCTGGAGCCTTGGTTAAAATCAACGGCTAAGCAGAAACCTAACCAACAATATTTACAAGGTATTTCTCTATATATCGATAAAATTATTGCTTTTAACCAGGTGATTGATGATGCCATTGTTCGCCTAAGCTTACATGACAAAGATTGGGTATTAACAATTGATAGCGATATGGCACAAGGTGAAGTGTTTTTGTCTCAAGCTAAACAGAAGAAACTAATCGTTGCGGATTTTGATAGGCTGTATTTGCAAAAAAATAGTCTTGCCGGTGCTCCCACTACCGTGACCGTGAAAGATATTCCTGCCATCCATTTAACCTGTGAGGATTGTCGATATGGTAAAAAACATTTAGGTAGCTTGCAGCTAAATACCGAGCCAAGTCACCAGGGTATAACTATAACTAAATTAGCGGTTAATAATCCGGCTTTTGCCATGAGTCTTACTGGAAATTGGCAGCAATTGGATGAACAAGATTACTCTCAGGTAGTAGGTAAACTGGTGATAAACGATTTGGCTGCGGCTTTAAAATCGTTAGCCATTCCTGCTGCAATCAGTAGTCAGCATGGGGAGGCTAGTTTTAACTTAGATTGGTTTGGCAAACCTTATGATTTTAAATTAGCCAACTTGAAGGGTGATTTCGAGCTAAGTTTAGGGCGAGGTCAGCTTGCCAGTGTAAATTCCGATGCGGCTGCTAAAATAGGTTTCGCTAACTTAATGAATATTCTTAGTGTAGAAAGTTTGGCGCGCAAACTAACCTTAGATTTCCGTGATTTAACGACGAAAGGGTTTAATTTTAACAAAATGCAAGGTAGTTTTAAATTAAACAATGGAAATGCTTATACCAATAATGCTTATTTTGATGGTAGTGTGGCTTATATCGGCTTTAAAGGTAAGCTGGGTTTGGTTAAAAAAGATTATAATCTGGCGTTAAAAATTGTGCCGTATGTGACAGCAAGTCTGCCCATTATTGCTACCTTAGCAGGCGGGCCTATCGTAGGGGCTGTATCCTTAGTCGCCGATAAATTGATAAAGCACGAAGTTGATCAAGCCAGCGCTTATAACTATAGCCTAACCGGTAGTTGGGATAGGCCGCATTTTGAGCGACTTAAAAATTAGCCTAGACTTATGCTGGTACGTTGCGAATAAGTCCAATGCGGTGTGCAGTCATTGGGCGGTAAAAAAATCAGTTGCACCGGGTCCTTGATGCCACGTTTAGCGAAGCTAGGCAACGCATGCACACAAAGCATGCGGCACAAAATCTAGCGGTTATCCGCCAGAGTGGCTTGAATTTGCGGTGTCAGGCTGATATTGTCTATCAAAATACCGGGTGGCGCGAATGCAGTAGCGACAGGCCCTGCGTTATCTTATTAGACAATATCAGCCTGACACCGCACTAGAACTAAAAGGAATAAGCTAAGGAGGGGCGTTATGCGTTTTAAATTCTTTATTTTATCATTAAGTTTGCTTTATTCATTGATAGGCAGGGCTTTAGTCTTTCCGTTACCTACGGTGGGTACCGATCTAGTAGGTAGTACTCAAGTAGTCGAGGCTCAGGCGGGGGATTCACTGGCTAGTATTGGGGATCGCTACGATATCGGTTTACAAGAAATGCGCGAGGCTAATTTTGCAAGCTATTTCAAGGTAGGTCTAAAAGTAGGCGACAAAGTTATAGTGCCTACCCAGTTTATTTTACCGCCTATCAGAGACGGCATTGTGATCAATTTAGCCGAATTACGGTTGTATTATTTTCCCGCCAATCGTAAAGAGGTTATTACCTTTCCGATAGCCATTGGCAGACAAAGTTGGCAAACACCCGTTATGATGACTAGGGTGGTGGGTAAGCAAAAGGACCCCGCCTGGTATGTACCCAAATCAATTAAAGAATATACCCTAAGAACAAAGGGTAAATTATTGCCTGATATCATGCCTCCTGGGCCGGATAATCCTCTAGGCAAATATAAATTGCAGCTAGCCGCGCCGGGCTATCTTATTCATGGGACTAATGTGCCTAGCAGCGTTGGCAATCGAGTCAGCTCTGGATGTATTCGTATGCCTGCCCAAGGCATTGAAACTTTGTATAATGAGGTGGAGTTAAATACGCCTGTTCATATTATTAATCAACCTATTAAAGCAGGTTGGTTAAACAATAAGTTTTATCTGGAGGCGCAGTGGCCCTTAAAGGATTATCCCGCACCTAATGATAATGATGGGAATAGTTTAAAATCGGTGATAGATAAGGCCATGGGTAAGTATAAAACGAGTATCAATTGGCAAGAAGCTATCCTGGTGACCGAAGATAAATTAGGTGTTCCGCAAGTGATAGGTGATAAAGGTTGGTTTTAAATTAGCGACCTCATAGCCTCTAGGCTAGCTTATTTGTAAGAATGAGTATTATAACAGCTTAATTAATGCCATAAGCTCTTTTACTACAGTGGTTAATAAAGGATCGATTAACTGGGTATGAATGGTTTTTTGTTGCTCAATAGTATAGGGCGGGAAGTTTTGAGCTAATAAATTGCGCTGTAATTTAATTAAACTATTTGGCTGGTCATCAGCCATTTTACCTATCCATTGGTTTAGAAAATCTCTGCGAGCGATATAGTTAGTAATATCAAGCGCTTTATAAGCCTTATACTGCATCCTAATAAATTGCTGAAAAAATTCTCTTGCTTCTACAGAGGTCAGTTGTTGGTAAAAAGCATCCAGAGGGAGAAGCACATTGCTGTCAAGCTCCGCTTCTTGGTGTTCGGTAGGTGGCTTTGCTAGAATATCAAAGGTAAAAGGCATTTGACTAATATAGTTTAATTCGGTTTTGGTCAATTCACCCTTGATTCCAATCTTAGGATGTGGAATTAAAAATTGTTTACCCTGCTGATTTTCGGCTGCTTGATGTTGTTGCAGGAGTCGATGAGGCAAGCTTTCTGGCGCCATGCTATAAAATTGCCAACCATGCGGGTAGCCCTGTAAAGTAATCGTAAGATGTATTTTGCCAAAGAGTTCTTTGGTAATCTTCATATATAGGCTTAATTCCCCATTCGCTATACGCCAAGTGAATACATAGATTTCATGACTAACATTCGCATGATTTTTCCAAGTTGAGGCTATTGAGGTAGCGTTAGTAGGTCTTTTATAAAGCAAGAGGTGTTTAAGTTGGGCCATGTTCTTGTTATTAGCCACGTATAAGACCTCGTTAAATGGCCGATTATTTTCGCCTACTAGCTGACCGGTACACAAAAAGCTGATGAAATCCTGGAAAGTATCTTTTTCCATGCTAAGGCAAATGTTTTTGCCATGGCTAAGATAACAGACTAAGGGCAGTGAAGAGGTTTTAGCATAATAATAATTGCCGGTAAGGGTTTCTTTGACAAGTAACCCCACATGATAAAGTACCACGAATAAGCGCTGCAAAAATAAGGCTTTTGATAGCTCATCAGCCGCAAGGTGGTTTGCAGAATTTAACATAGTTTGCCAAAATAACTGATCGGTTTGAATTTGTTGGGAAAAACTAGCTTGAGTATCGTTCATGGTAATACCCTTCCTACTCATAAATCTTCCATTGCCAGGACATAGGGGTAATGCCAACACGCTGTGAATACCTCCTTGTACGCTCTATAGTTTTTCATCCCTGAAAAACAAGGTTGGCTTATACCCCTAT
>JAQSXL010000103.1 GCA_029256685.1 Gammaproteobacteria bacterium
GAAGAGAGATGAACTATTGGCTAATGAAATCCGAGCCCGAGTCTTTTAGTATTGATGATTTGGCTGCTAGGCCTAGACAAACCGAACCTTGGGACGGCGTGCGCAATTATCAGGCGCGCAATATGCTGCGCGATCAAATGAAAAAAGGCGATCTAGCTTTTTTTTATCATTCTAATTGCAATCCACCGGGCATTGTCGGGATTGTTGAAATTGTAAAAGAGGGTTATCCCGATTTTAGTGCCTTTGAGGCTAATAGTAAGTATTATGATCCGGCTAGCAAACCCGATAATCCCCGTTGGTTTATGGTGGATGTGAAGTTTAAGCAGAAATTCAATCGTCTGATCAGCTTGGATGAATTGAAACAACAGCCTGAGCTACCAGAGATGCAGTTGCTAAAAAAAGGTAATCGTTTGTCGATATTACCCATTACAACCGAGCAATGGGGCCTGATTGTTAATCTCGCTGCAAAGCTCTAAAAGTTTGCAGTGAACCGAGATGGCCCAGTAAATTTGGACAGTAAAATCAGTTAAGATAGACCTGTAACCAATATTTATGGGCCTGTTCTTCATGTTTTTCAAAAGGCGAAGAAACAATTTTGTTTAAGAGCTAATTTAATCGCAGGTTTGGTAAGTCTGCTTAATATCAGAAGTTGACCTTCGCAAGAGGTCTACTATATGAAGCTTATTCAACTTCAAAAGAGCTTAGATAGTTTCTTTATATTTTCTACAAGTTCTATAGGAGTATGTGCTGCATATCCTATTAGTATTCCTTGTTTGCTTAAAGGCTTCTGAGAATATCTGGAAAGAGGTTGGACTTCTAAGCCAATCTCTCGACATCGTTTAATCACTTGTCCTTCTTTTAAATCTCCTAATAACCAACAAACAATATGAATACCAGAATCAGAAGGATGAATCCGAAATTTTTCGGGTAAATAGGTTTCGATCGCTTTCGTTAAAATATTTTTTCGTTCATAACACGCTTTTCTAATCCGCCTTACATGACGAGCATAATGTCCTTCAGAAATAAATAATGCTAACGCTGCTTGTTCTAAGTGTGGGCTGCGCGTATCAGCATAGTATTTCACTAATTTAAATACTTCTATAAGACTTGTTGGAACTACTAAGAATCCTAACCGAAATTCTGGGAACATCATTTTGGAAAATGTGCCAGCATAGATAACACGCTGGTGCTTATCCAAGCCTTGAAGTGCTTGGATGGGTCGTGCTGTATAACGAAATTCGCTATTATAATCATCCTCTAAAATCCATTTACCATTTTCCGCAACCCAGTCAAGTAAAGCTAATCGTCTTGATAGACTTAATGTTCCACCAAGTGGAAATTGATGAGAAGGCGCGGTAAAGACAAGTTTAGCATTGGGCCAATTTTGAATACCATAAGAAATATCCATCCCTTCTTCATCACTGAGCACTGGTCTGACCGTCGCTCCTACGGAGGTGAAAACGCCTAGTGCTCCGTCATATCCTGGCTCATCCAACCATACTTCATCTTGCTTTTGAAGGAGAACTTGTGCTGTTAAATTAATCGCCTGTTGAGTGCCATTAACGATAATAATCTGATTTTCTGTACAGTTTAAACCGCGAGAGGAACTTACATAGTCACAAATAACCTGACGTAAAGGTTTATAACCAGCAGGGTCGTTCAACTTCCCAAGTAGGTTACGAGAATGGCACCAAACTCTTCTTAAAAGTCTTCCCCAAAGTTGATGCGGGAAGAGATCAACACATCCCACACCAATCTTAAAGATTGTACTACCCTCTATAATAGGGCGTGATTTTTCCCACAGTGGCATCATTTCATGTATTTGTGGATTGAGCTTGAGATCTAAAATATTGTTTTCTGTATCTTCCGTTGCAGAGCGAGCATTGTTAATCAAATCATCAGGAATAGTTGCCGAGATATAGGTGCCAGCCCCCTTTTTTGTATTTAAATATCCTTCATCTATAAGACGTTCATATCCCGATAAAACCGAATTGCGTGAAATAGACATCATTTCAGACATGGCTCTACTTGAAGGAATTTTGCTGCCTGGACGTAATCTGCCGTCCAGGATCGCTTCTCTTATAGAATGATATAGTTGGTCTTTAATAATTCCATCACTCAGTAAGATACTTGGAAAATTATTTTTATTTTGCTTCATAATTCAGAAAGTGGTACCTAAAAAAAGATTAAAAGTGTGTCTTATGTAGAACCAAAATTAAACATAAAATTCATTCGCATCAAGCAATTTTTTTTGCGAGTCAAGGAGTTTATAAATGGTAACTCAAACACTTACTGTCTCAGTTAATCCTGTTCAAGAGAGCGAATATCAACAATGGCTTCCATATTGGAAGAATTACCAAGCGTTCTATAAGATTAATCTTTCAGAAGATATTACCCAAACAACATGGCAACGTTTTCTTGATGAGCAAGAACCCGTATATTGTGCTGTGGCGAAAGAGGGCGATAAAATTTTAGGTTTTGTTCATTATCTTTATCATCGCTCCACTTGGGCAAAAAATAACTTTTGCTATTTAGAAGACCTCTATGTATCGCCAGAGGCTAGAGGTAAGCATGTTGGAAAACAGCTTATTGAATACGTAAAACAGCAAGCAAAAATGCAACAATGTGCTCGATTGTATTGGCATACGCAAGAAATCAATATAACCGCTCAAAAATTATATGATTGGATTGCTGAGAAACCAGGTGTGATCGAATATAGAATGTCGTTATAATTTTTCATTTTTGGAATGAGAGCTAGTCTACAATTGTAAACAGACATTATGCAATAATTGATAAAAAAAACTTAATGGCAATTGGTACATTAGCGTTGATGCGTATTAACCCTGAATAGGGAACCATAGAAGTTGGTGCGGTTATCTATTCTCCGCTACTAAAAAATACTCATATGGCTACAGAGGCACAACATCTACTTATAGAGTATGGATTTGATGATCTCGGTTGTTCGGGTATTTTTGTTAGGGGCTAATTGGCTTACACTCAGGCCAAATCACTAAAGTGCCTACTAGTTTAAAATGCTTTGTTTCACCGGGTTCTACAATACCATCACAATTTTTTGCCGTACCTTCCCGTATGGGTCCACTATAAGTAATCAGATATTTTAGCTGTTCGTTTTCCTTACATCTTATTTTTGAGCCAAAATAACTGTCTATCCTCCTTTCGTCTTGGTCAGGATTAATACAGGTTACTTTAAATAAAATGCTAGCAATTCCACCTCCATACCATGGGCCGGTATCGTTATGTACAAGAAGAATAGCCTGTTGGGCATAAGCCATATGACTTAACAATACAGTAGATAAAATCAGTGCCCTCGTTTTCATGATTGCCTCGATTTAAATCGTTTGAATAAATAAAGTATATAAAGATAAAATAGATATATCCAGCAAAGCTTGCAATCGATGGTCATCAAAGTAAATACTAACGCTTAGCCATAAAGAGGGTTCCAGGTTGAGGAAACGCACTACAGCCTGAAAGTTAGGGATATTTAAGTGTAGGCTCTGTAAAATTTTGCTGATATCTATGTAAATATGCCGAATCTATAGTATTATTATGCATCCTAACAGATATAGTACGACTTCATGACATCAAAGCACTATGATCTAATCATTGCCGGTGGCGGCATCGTTGGACTTACTCTAGCCAATTTGTTAGCCGACTCGGGTTTAAAAATTGCCATCTTTGATCAGCAGAGTTTAAACTTACCTACGCTGACTCAAGACTATGAATTACGAGTAAGCGCTATTACGCATGCCTCGCAAGAGTTATTTCAACACTTAGGCGTTTGGCCTGCTATTGAAGCCATGCGATTGAGTCCCTATACAAAAATGTATGTATGGGATGCAAGCAATGAAGCGCATATTGAGTTTGAGGCGCGGGAAGTGGCTGAAACTAATTTGGGGCACATCGTTGAAAATAATGTCATACAGCGAACCTTATTACAACAATTAATAAAATCTTCTTGGCTTGACTTAATACCAAATACTACTTTAGAAAAAATCAAGCTTAGCTCAGACGGCGTTGAGGTTAAAATGACCAATGGCCAAACGCTTAGCGCTAATTTGCTGGTAGGCGCGGATGGGATTAACTCAAAAGTACGCGAACTGGCCGGTATTGCAGTGGACTATCAAGCTTATGGGCATATGGCAATTGTGGCAACGGTTTGCTGTGAAAAATCACATGGGCAAACGGCTTGGCAATGCTTTTTACCCGACGGTATCTTAGCTTTTTTACCCTTGGCAGATTTGCATACTTGCTCAATTGTATGGTCTTGCGATACGTCAGTGGCCGAGCGATTATTACGGCTAGATGAACCCGCTTTTGCAGTAGCCCTGCAGGATGTTTTTGCCAAGCACTTAGGTAAAATCGAGCTTCTGAGTAAAAGGCTTAGCTTTCCTTTGGCGATGCGCCATGCTAGACATTATGTGGTACCTAGAATTGCTTTAGTGGGGGATGCCGCGCATACGATACATCCCTTAGCAGGCCAAGGATTAAATTTGGGTTTAGCCGATGCACTAGGTCTTGCTCAAGTTATTATAGCTACTAGCCAAAAGCAGCGTGACATCGGACTGCTTGCTAACCTACGTGCTTATGAAAGATGGCGTAAAAAAGAAAATTTAAGTATGATTCTTGCCATGCAAGGGTTTAAAGCTTTATTCGGTAGTTCATTGCCGCCGCTAGTATGGTTACGAGGTCAAGGTTTGCAACTGGTTAATAAAATACCTATGTTAAAACACTTTTTTGTGCGGCGTGCTAACGAACGGCTTGTTAATGCGCGTCAGGGGATACCTTATAATGAGCAAAAAGACGGCTCTATATGAGCAGCATATAGCTGCTGGCGGCAAGATGGTTGATTTTGCGGGTTGGGAAATGCCTATTCACTATGGTTCACAGCTCAATGAACATCATTATATAAGACAAGAGGTGGGTGTATTTGATGTATCACACATGACCATTGTCGATGTTAAAGGGGCTGATAGTAAAACGTATTTACGTTATGTGCTAGCCAATGATGTAGCCAAACTAAAAGAGCCTGGTAAAGCGCTCTACACCTGTATGTTGAACGAGCAAGCTGGCATCATTGATGATCTTATTGTGTATTTTATTGCAAAAGATTGCTACCGTTTGGTGGTGAATGCGGCTACTCGCGAGAAAGATTTAGCTTGGCTTAATAAACAGGCGCAAGCTTTTCAAATTTCGCTGCAAGTCAGAACCGATCTCGCCATTTTAGCAATCCAGGGTCCTCAGGCTTGCCAGAAGGTCGATTCACTTTTAGCCCAGGAATTTTTAGCCAAGCTTGATGGCTTAAAGAATTTTCAATTTTTAATGACGAAGGATTGGTTAGTGGCTCGCACCGGTTATACCGGTGAGGATGGTTATGAAATCATGCTGCCCAATGAGCAAGTGGCTAAATTTTGGCAAGCTATATTAGCCGCCGGAATTAAGCCTTGTGGCTTAGGCGCACGCGATACCTTGCGCCTAGAAGCGGGTTTGAATTTATATGGCTCTGATATGGATGAGTCCACAACACCTTTAGAGTCTAATTTGGCTTGGACTGTAGCAATGCAGCCGGAGGAACGGGATTTTATTGGCCGTTCATCGCTTATTAAGCAGCAGCAACGGGGTATTGAGCATAAGCTAGTTGGCGTTGTGTTAGCCGAACGGGGTGTATTACGTTCTCATCAACGCGTTGTTTTAGCCGATGGTAGCAGCGGGGAAACGACCAGTGGCACTTTTTCACCCACTTTAAATAAGGGGATTGCCTTAGCTCGTGTGCCTGCTAGTATTAAAGATACTTGCCAAATTGATATGCGCGGTAAACTAGTGACTGCCCATGTGGTTAAGCCTCTTTTTGTAAAACAGGGATTACCCACTCAACAAATAAACTTAATTCTCAACCTAAACACAGTAAGGGAAAACTTATGAGCGAAATACCAAGTGATTTAAAATATACCTCCACGCATGAATGGGTACGTGAAGAAGATGATGGAACTTTAACGGTTGGCATTACCGATCATGCGCAACATTTATTAGGCGATTTAGTATTCATAGAGTTACCACAACTTAACAGCGAGTACAGAGTTGGTTCTGAATGCTGTGTGGTTGAATCTGTTAAGGCAGCTTCCGACGTGTATGCCCCGGTTTCGGGCGAAGTTATTGCCATTAATGACGCCCTAACCGATAGGCCTGAGCTCGCTAATTCCGATCCCTATGGTGAAGGATGGCTTTTCCAAATAAATCCTGCCGATCCTGCTGAATTAGATGAACTAATGGACGCAGATAGTTATGAAGAGCAATTTGCTGACAGTGAAGATTAATTAATCAGATGGGTCATAGGTGTTTTGTATAAATTAGCCATATAACGGATATCAGTTTCATGCCATTTATTCCTCATACTTCCGAAGATACTAAAGAAATGCTAGCGGCTATTGATATTAATAGTATTGAGGCTCTCTTTAGTGAGATACCTGCGGCCTTGCGAGCAAATACCTTTAATATTCCGGCTGGATTAACGGAAATGCAAATAACCCAGTTAGCCGAGCGGCGCGCAGCAGAGGATAGTGGTGTTTCCTGTTTTATTGGCGCAGGTGCTTATGAGCATCATATCCCAGCTGCTGTTTGGGATATCGCTACGCGTGGTGAATTCATGACAGCTTATACACCTTATCAAGCGGAAGCGAGTCAGGGTACGCTACAGTTGCTTTATGAATACCAGACTATGATGGCAAGTCTTATGGGCTTAGAAGTTTCAAATGCTTCACTGTATGATGGAGCCTCTGCACTTGCCGAAGCTATTTTGATGGCGGTTAGAGCTAACAAACATTCTAAAGCCAAACGCGTGATAATACCCACCACGGTGCATCCTAATTACCGCAAGGTGGTGCGAGCTATTGTTCAGCAGCAAGGTATAGAGTTACTAGAAATAGATTATAATCACCAAACAGGGAGCATAACTATTGAAAGCCTACAAGGGTTTCAAGGCCAAGATATCGCGGCTCTGGTATTACCTTTACCCAATTTTTTTGGTCTTGTTGAGGATGTAGACACGCTTACCAATTGGGCACATAGCCAAAATATAATGGTCATAGCGGTAGTTAATCCAACGGCGATGGCACTTTTTAAAGAACCGGGTCAATGGGGGGATAAGGGCGCAGAT
>JAQSXL010000104.1 GCA_029256685.1 Gammaproteobacteria bacterium
TTTCCATTATTTGTTAACTTTCTGTTTATATCCTTACTTTTATTCTACTTAACAACTCTCAATACCCTCCTTTATTTAACAAACCTTATATCTGTTTAGTTAACCTTCTCTTTTATATCAGCTAAGCTTTAGCATATCGGCTACACTTCCTTAGAACCCTGTTGCAGTAGGTTATATCAATGAGTTTTCCCAAGGTGTTTATTTAGCTAACTTCATAAATCCAAACGTAGGAAGGATATTAATCGTATTTTACAAGGACTTAAACCTGATATTGAAGAGGTACAAGCTGAACCTCAGCAAGAGAGCATCAGCAATCTAAAAAACAGTGAGGGTTCAATCCAGTACATCGAAAAAAAGGAAAAAAGAAAATTCTTTTGCTGGAGAGCCAAGAAGTTCAAATTATGCATTTTTAGCAACTAAAAATAAGAAATATCGGCGCAGTGAAGATGAAGCTAACACAGATGTTAGCTCATCTGACGCAGAGAAAATAAATATTAAGTTCTGCTCCTAAAGTTGTAGGTTTATTTAACTTAAAGTTAAGCTATTAGTTAGTTAGTTAGTTAGTTAGTTAGTTAGTTAGTTAGTTAGCTAGCTATAGGGGTATTTGCTGGTATAATAGCTTAGTATTATTGCTAACCACTAAGAGAGAAGACATGCAAAAAGTACCTATGACAGTTAATGGCGCTAATCAACTAAAAGAAGAGTTAGAGCATCTTAAAAAGATTAAGCGTCCGCAAATAATTAAAGCGATTGCAGAGGCCCGTGCACACGGCGATTTAAAAGAAAATGCCGAATACCATGCAGCTAAAGAGCAACAAAGTTTTATAGAAGGCCGGATCAACGAGGTTGAAGTAAAGTTAGCTGCTGCTCATGTTATCGATGTCACTCAAATGGGGGCAACGGGTAAGGTTATATTCGGGGCAACGGTTACACTCATTAATACCGATACTGATGAAACTATTAGTTATCAGATCGTAGGTGAGGATGAGGCCGATCTTAAGGCTAGTAAGGTTTCGGCGATGTCTCCACTAGCCAGGTCCTTGATCAGTAAGGAAGAAGGTGACGAGGTGATGGTCATTACCCCCGCAGGTAAAATTCACTATATCATCGATGGGGTTGAGTATATATAAACGGCTTTACCCCAAATCCGTGTGCCCAGCCTTAAAAAATTTATATAAGTAATTAATATGTCTGCCTATAATCATGCCTGCCGTCCAACCCGATGCGAGGACGGCAGTGATGATAAAAATTTTTGCTTTTAGGGCCGGTATATTGGCATGCTCTATATAATAGATGGCACACTCAAGACCAAATAATAAAACGGTAAGTACCAATATAAGCCAACTACCTGGCATCTCAACGTACCACCTTTTTTTGTCGGCTCTTAATCCTAGTTTTTTAGTAGATATCAAACCTTCGGTAAAACCTATTAGGCCGCCTACTAACCAAATCCATAGGCCATGTTTATAAATATCACTTGCCAAATTGAAATTCCACCAGGCAAGTATGGCAAAGATCATTGGGAAAACCATTATTCTTAAGATATGAAGATTGCTTTTAAAACAGCGTTTAAAGGCTAAGCTAAATAAAATAATGTAAAAAATATAAGTCCATTTCGGCATACTCATTTTCCTATAAAACTCTTGCAATAAGTAGTTTTAAATAATCCGTTTCCGCTATAGCCGGATGTATGGGGTGATCGGGAGCTTGATGTCCTTGCTCTAGGATTTGTACGGAGCGGTTAAGTTTTCGTGCGCAACGTCTTAAGATATCTACCAATTCAGGTGTTGCTAGATGCATTGAGCAAGAGGCGGTAAATAAAATTCCATCGTATTTAAGTAGTTTTAAGGCTAACTCATTGATACGTCTATAAGCTAACTGGCCTTCCGTCAGATCTTTTTTTCGTTTAATAAAAGCAGGCGGATCTAAAATAATAACGTCATAGGATTTCCCCGCCTTAAGAAGTGCATTCAATCCATCAAAAGCATCTTGGCAATAGGTAATAACTTTATTAGAGACCCCATTTAATTCTGCATTCCGTTTAATTTGATTAATGGCTTTTTCCGAACTGTCAAGGCAACTGACCGTTTCTGCGCCTAATACCGCGGCTTGTATGCCCCAACCACCCAAATAACTAAACACATCGAGAACCTGTTTATTTTGTACATAATCTTTTAAGCGCGCTCGGTTAGCTCTGTGATCATAAAACCAACCTGTTTTTTGGCCTTCTTGAATCAAGGCATTAAAGCTAACCCCGTTTTCTTCAAGTTGGACTTCAGCCACCGGCTCTCCATAAATAAAATTAACGGCAACGGGAAGACCTTCTAATTGCCGCATTGAGCTATCATTGCGCAATAAAATACGTTTAGGCTTAATAACTTGCAGTAGGGCTTCGGTAATAATCGTTAATTTTTGTTCCATGCCAGCCGTATTAATTTGTACTACCAGCGTATCCGCAAAGCGATCCACAATGAGGCCAGGCAATCTATCACTTTCTCCATATACCAGCCGATAATAGGGCTTGGTATATAAGCGCTCACGCAAGGCAAGGGCCTCTTGTAGCCGTTTGCTAAAAAAATCGGTATCAAAAATGGTATCAACGTCATAGCTTAATAAGCGTGCCGTGATCAATGAGTGTGGATTAATGTAACCTTTACCCATCGTTTTTCCGGCATAATCCTTGATTAAGACCTCCTGACCAGCCGAAAAGCCGTTGAGTGGCGATTTTTGAGTGTCTATTTCATTACTATAAACCCATAGGTGCCCGCCGTGTAATCGACGTTCACATTTCTTTTTCAAATATAAGTTAGCTGTCTGCATGTTAATCACAAAATATTGATAATGCCCAAATCATACAAGTTTTAGGGTGGTTGAGCAAAATTTTTAATGAAAGAGGCCGGTAAGCTTGTAATTTACATACCATTTTTTTAATTAAGGCGAGCTTTATTCACCCGAGTATTATTATCTATTTGGCATTATAAGTAGTATCTAGACATTTTTTTATTAACGAGCGACTATAACTTAACAGTGAGTATAAGTTTAACTTTAACTTATCGCTGATGGGATTTGACACCGGACCTGCTATTTATAGTAGGTAAAAGGAATAAGGATTTTTTCGAAGGTAATTAGAAATTGATAGACCAATGAGGATAGTATCATGAGTAGTCGATCCTTAATTATTGACCGTGTTAACGATGATTTAGCTAACGTTAAGAGTAGAGTGGAACAGTATCAAGCTGAGATTCAACGCCACTATGCTAAATTATCAGGCATTTATGTGAGCTTGTGCCAATCCAATAGCGCTGCAAATAAACTAAAGCTACTAACAGCATGGTATGACAGCTTTGTGAAAATCAAACGCTTACGAAATGAGTTTGCTGCCGAGCTTAGCGTTTTCAGCCATTTATTAGCGAGCACAAATGCTCTTGAACCTGATCATCAGTCAATAAAAATACACCAACAATTTTTACATCAGCTAGACAGACTCAGCTCACACATAGTGTCTCAACCACATACTTTCGATACTCGCTGGTTAGCTCAGCCGGCAAAAAAAGGCCATCAGCGCCAAGAGCATGTTGGTATACTCGAGTTGCAACGTTGGAGTTTAGCCGAAATAGAGGATTTTTATAAAGAACAAAGGACTCAGTTAGAACAGCAGCTTCCTAAACAAGCGCGTAGTGCCGCTTTTGAAGAGCGTTTGTTACGTGAGCATCGTTTTCCTGAGCTAAGCCAACAGTTAAGATTGTTCCAAGAACACTATCTGCTGAAGATCTATGCTAAAACCTATGAGGATTACACCCAAGAGTTGGTCAGAAAAGTTATTCCGCTGTTTTACGGCAAGCAGGGCCGCGTGTTAAATTCGCAGATCAATGACCTCAGTTACCTGTTAGATCCCTTACTTCATAACGAAGAAGCTTTGGTACGCGCGCTCACTAGCCCGCAAGAGCTAGCGACGCCTTTGCATAAACAACAAATTCGTCAGTTGTTAAAGCAAGAAATTAAATTATTAACTAAGCTACGGTCGTTTACCATCGATGCGATGCGCCGTGAAGATGCGTTTGTTAAAGCCAACGTCGCAGGCAAAGAGCGTACGCTAACCCAACGGTTAAAAGTGGCCATTCCCTTAACCGCCGGCCCGTTGCGGGATTTAGTCAACAGGGAAAAGGTTAAACCGCTGCAACTCATAGAGGCGCATATCGCTTATGTACAAAAATTGCACCGTCAGCTTGAACCTTGGCTGAGTACAGCGAGTGATCCTATTGCCTCTATTGACTATCTATTTTCCGGGGCCGCCACTCAGCTTGATCAATGCCGTACAGAGCTACAACAGTTTGAACGGTTATTAACGGACACCCGGCTAGTGCAGCCCAGTCAGTTGCCCGAAGCTACGCTACACGATTTATTGGCCCTGCATCAGACAGCTATCGCTAGAAATAATCAGCTAGTAGCTGGATTTAGCCATATGACGAACGTGGGTAATTATGTTAACGACCGGGTTACCGAACATCACTTAATGGTGAGCTGTAGGCAACATGGAAGTGACTATAAGCAACTCGCTAAGCGTTGTGAAACTCAATTAATAGGCGCTATTGCCAGTAACCTGGAGGCTGTTGCCAATCAGGTGGAATGCTTATCGCTGATGGGGGCCGAGGAAAAGCTTGCCCACGTTAGCCATATTGAAGAGGCTATAGGTCGCCTGCAGGCCATGTTAACGGTTGCAACGGCTAGTTTAGAAAAGCAAGAGCACTACAAGCCTAAGGACAGCTTGCAACAACTGGTTGAGCTAAAGGATATGGTTAAGCAATTGGCAAGATTTAGTACCGAGCCACTCAAACTTGATCCAATGTTTGCTCAGTTGACCGCTTTAAGAAGCCGCTTGAGTGTTCAAGCTCCGATTGTAGCACCAGCCGAACCCGATACGCAGGAGCTGCCCATTACTACTGATGCACCCTCTTCGGCTAAAAGCGCTTTGTTCACTCAAAAACCTAAAGCCGAAAATCCAGAGCCGGAAGTAGCGCAACACCGACGTTGTATGATGACCTTTGGTTAAACGTTGCTAGAGAGAGGTAGCTGAGTTTTCCAGCTACCTCCTTATTAATCTCCAAAAAAGAGAATTGCTGTTGTAAGCTCGTCTGGTTGGTATATAATAACGGGTTTAAATTAGTTTAACTTCATAGTGAAACATCAACATCGTATTTCTATCGCCCCTATGCTGGACTGGACGGACAGGCATTGTCGATATTTTCATCGCCTTTTGACAAAACATAGTTTAGTCTATACCGAGATGATTACGACAGGCGCACTATTATATGGAGATAGAGACCGCTTACTCACTTATTCGGCCATGGAACATCCCATTGCTATTCAATTGGGCGGTTCAGAACCTAAAGCCTTGGCAGCTTGTGCTAAAATTGCCGAAGATTATGGTTATGATGAAGTGAACCTGAACGTGGGTTGTCCCAGCGATAGAGTACAATCCGGCCGTTTTGGCGCTTGTTTGATGGCTGAGCCCGATTTAGTGGCTGAATGTATAGCCCTGATGCAGGCCGAGGTCAAGATCCCCGTTACCGTAAAAACGCGGATAGGCATAGACCAACAAGATTCCTATGAGGCGTTGGCTAATTTTATTTATAAAGTCGCATTGACCGGTTGTAATAAATTTATCGTTCATGCTCGTAAAGCCTGGTTAAAGGGTTTAAGCCCGAAAGAAAATCGTGAAATTCCACCGTTAAGGTATGATATAGTCGCGCAATTAAAAAATGATTTTCCCCATTTAAGCTTTATCTTAAATGGCGGAATTAAAACCTTAGCCGAGATTGATGCTCACTTAGGCCAGTTTGACGGCGTTATGCTAGGGCGAGAAGCCTATCATAATCCATATATACTAGCATTTGTTGATCAAAACTATTATGATAACGCGTCCTTAATAAAATCTCGTGAACAAATAGTTGAGCTGTTATTACCCTACATAGAGGACGAGCTTAGTCAGGGACAATCACTCACCCATATAAGTCGCCATATATTAGGCTTGTTTCAAGGTCAGCCAGGAGCGAGGCATTGGCGGCGCCATTTAAGTGAGAATGCTCATAAATCTAATGCAGGGGTAGGCGTTATAAAAAATGCTCTTGAACAGATTGGATTGGTACAAAGCGAATTTAGGGAGCAGCCTAGGTATTAGCTTAAGTATATCATAGTAAAGTGTCATAACGAGGATCTTAGCTATGCGTGTTTTAACAGTTGATTTTAACGATAAGGATGCTCCAGCAAAGTTCACTGAATCGCTAAAAAACACTGGATTTGCTGTAATCAGTAATCATCCTATTGAAGTAAAATTAATTGCCAAAGTCTATAAAGAATGGGGCGAGTTTTTTCAGCGAGCAGAAAAAAATAATTATCTGTTTAATCGAGAAACTCAAGATGGCTATTTCCCCATGCGGCATGCTGAAACAGCTAAGGGTAGTACGATAAAGGATATTAAAGAGCTTTTCCAAGTTTATCCCTGGGGGCAATATCCGACTACCGTAAGTGATGCAGCGCGTGAGTTATATATTCAATTATCGAGTCTTGCAGCTATTTTGTTGCAGTGGCTTGAGGACAATACACCCGTCGCAACTAGCCAGTTATTTTCAATGCCTTTAAGCCATATGATTTATGATTCTCCACGCACTATGTTGCGTATTATTCATTATCCACCGTTAACTGGCGAAGAGACTTCTGGCGCTATGCGCTCTGCCGCTCATGAAGATATTAATCTGCTTACTTTATTTGTAGGCGCAACAGAGCCCGGCTTGCAAGTCAAAGATAGTGAAGGGGTTTGGCATGATGTGGAGTGTGATCCCAGTACCATTGTGGTTAACACCGGGGATATGCTACAAATGTGCTCCCAAAATTATTATAAATCTACGACTCATAGGGTGGTTAATCCCCAAGGGGAATCTGCAAAATTGGCCAGATTAGCCATGCTATTATTTTTGCATCCTAATGATAATGTGCAGTTATCACCTACTCATACCGCAATGAATTATTTATTAGAACGGCTTCGTGAACTTGGCTTAA
>JAQSXL010000105.1 GCA_029256685.1 Gammaproteobacteria bacterium
ATGGGTAAAGGACGGCGGGTTTTTTTCAGCAAATTTAAAAATGTGAGCCAAGCGTTATTTAGCTGTTCGGCCATTGGGTCGTTGCCTATAGCCTCATAATCATTGTGGACATTGATCAAAATGGCATCATCGGTAAACCACCATTTAAGCTGGCCTGGGGCCTCATTTAATACATTCGCGTCAAAATGTTTAGCCAGGGGCAACCCAAAATTGGCGTAAGTCAGCAAACTGGTTTTACCGGAACCGGGCGTACCTGCAATAATATACCAAGGCAGCTTATGCAAACGGCGTCCGCTGAGTCCTTTTTTAGCAGCTATTTCCTTAAGGATTTGTAAGCCACGTTTAAAGCGCTCTTTTATTAGCTGTTCAAAATCAGCGGGGCTAGCATTAGCCGCTAAGGTTTTAGTAAGAAGCTTATTGATAAACTTATGATCGGCGTATTTCTCAAATAACTCTACAATTATGACTTTAAGCAGCCACAGTACAATGATAACTATCATTAAATATAAGCGATGTAAGGGAGAAGCAAAAGGCGCTTGTCCATGAATAATCATGAGTGGTGCTAATAGCCAAACGAGTACGAAAGCTACCAGCAGATTCCGTACCGCCAAAATAATATTAATTAGACCTGGCAATTTCATGAGTGAAAACTTCCTTATTTTGTTTGGTAATGGTATGTAACTGTGCAAGTACTGACTTGGTTTGTGCGATAGATAGCCTCTCTACCCAATTAAAAGTGGACGCAATCAAGATTCCCGCCAGCAGCACAGCCACCGTTAATAAATTGGAAGCGGTCAATAATCTTCTATTGGTTTGCTTGGTTTTATGATAACGAACTAAGTGTTTAGGTAACGACAGCGAATTTTGCTGTCGGTTGATCAGCTCAAATAGTTCGGCTTTGATACGCCCTAGTACACTACGTTGTTGGCTATAATATTTGCCCTCAAATCCTAGGCTTAAACACAAATACATAAGCTCAAGCAACGGCAAATTAGCCGCTGGCTGGCGTGCCATTAGCTCTAGCAGAGTAAAAAATCGCTCACCTCCCCAGGTTTCTTTCTGGATCAAGGCCAGTAGGGTATGCATACTCCAATCAGACTGCCCGCCCCACTGATTATTTAATACAGCCTCGTCCAGTAAGGTACATAAAATATATCTTCCCGCGAGGACATGCTTAGGTAGACAGTTAAAAGCATTGGCTTTAGTTTCATAATTTTTTATTTCTTGAATAATATAATGCCGCAACTTCTTGGTATCCGCGCAAGCCGTACTGTTTTTTAAACCGATATACAACATTAACAGTGGTTTAGCTGCGGCTACCAGTGGTTTAAGACCCGAAGTAGACTGTAGCTCGTCAATAGTGGGTGTAGCGCCTTGTTCAATAAATTCCATAAAATTTTCCACTCTCCTAGTTCTTGCTCAAGTGTTCACTTAACCCTGGCGAATTGCCCAAAGTTCTAATTTAAGCCCGGGGAAAGTGTCGTTAACCTGAAAGGCAAAGCCACTCGATGTGCCAAGCTGTTTCCATATGGGATGGTGCTGATTTAACTCAAAATAGGTAAATTCCGCATGAAAAGGCAGTTCTCTTGGCACCGTTAACAAGGGACGTAAGCCAATACCTGGTAAGGCTCGATTCACCAGGTCACGAATTGTTTCCACAGGACCAATTTTAATTTGACTTGGAAATAGTTTTAGTAAGGTTTCTGATGCCATATCAGCATGTACGGCCAAAACAAAACTCGCACTGGCTAATAGCGTTCTATCTTTAATAGCAGCAACCCAAATACCTTGTTGCCGCTGTTGAATTTCTAAGGCTTGCGCCGTCTGCGCAAAAACCACGTTTAGGGCACTGGTAAGATTTGCCATCAGCGTATCAAAGTTCGCTTGGATATTATCATGCTGATAAGGCGGTAATACGGCCGGCCGTCTGGTTTTATGAGTAAAAGTGCTAAGTTCCCCATAGCACTGTAGCATATGGGTATAAAGTTGTTCGGGATGTAAATTGCCACCTTTTAGCCAATGTTCCAGCAAAGGCGCAATGCGATTGAGCAATTGCAACAATAAAAAGTCATTGAGTTCACTGATATTAGTGCGCTGCGCATTGCCTAAACGCTCGATAATTGCATTACCTCGATAATGCATTAAAGTCGCTATTTCCCTAATAAGGCCTATGAGTCTAGGCGACACTTGGCAATTCAAGCAGGGCGGGATGAAGGTATTATCCAAAATAACTTGATTATCGATCTGAGTTTCTACAATCTTTGCCACAGCCAAGCAAATGTAGCCACTTCTGTCTTCATTTTCTAACATGAGTCTAGGTTGTAGCCTAGCTATTTCTATCGTATTCGTTTCACTATTCGGCTTAGTATTGTCACTCACCGTCAGTTGCGCACTCTGATAACGGTACGAAGTGTCTGCCTGTTGTAGATCCTGGTAGTTGATTTCTGGCATATTAGGCTGATTAACCGGCACACAAAGATAAACCAAGGCATTCTTTAATTGCTTAGGAATATCGATAGGCTTGGGAAGATTATCATTCAACGGCATTACAAAGCACGTGCCGTCTGCAAAGACACCCCGACTTGCAGTTAGATTAAACTTACCCAGTTTGAGCAGCTCAACATCTAAGTAGAGTTCAGTGAATCCCCAACTATAACTACTGTTGCAACGCAGTTTAATAAGATTCTCTAGATACCGATTGTTTTGCTGAAAATGTTCCGGTCTTAGCAGCATACCTTCTGACCAAATAACTTTACTTTGTAAAGACATTGTTAATTCCTTCTAATAAAAACCTATACCCGCTGTGAAGTCTTATGCGCCTATGATATTACAAATAATTTTATGTTCACTTACTGCAACGCAAACTTCGCGAATAGCCGGCTTGGTTTGCTGTATAGTATTAGCCGAGTGACTCAAAAATAGCATGGCTAATTCCGGTAACAATTGGCTAGTGATAATATGTTCAATATTACGTGCCCCACTTTCTACCTCCTTGCAGCGCTCTGCTATATAGTCGACTAAGCTCGTTTGGTAACTTAATTTGACTTTATACGTGTCTACCACACGTTGTTGCACCCGCTCTAATTGCGACTTGATGATTTGCTGGATCTGCTCATCTTTTAAGGGCCAATAAGGCACCACTTGTAGTCTGCTTAAAAAAGCCGGTTTAAACGCCTTAAGCAATGCAGGGCGTAATACCTCATTCAACGGCTTGACATCCAGCAACTTGTCATTTTCTTGCACTAAGCGATGAATGATATCGGTACCGGTATTGGCTGTCATCATAATCAATACATTTTTAAAATCAATATCCCGGCCTTCGCTGTCTCGCAACACACCTTTATCAAATACTTGATAAAATAGATCTTGCACGCCAGGATGTGCCTTTTCGATTTCATCTAGCAATAAAATACAGTGTGGACGCCGCCTTATCGCTTCTGTTAAGACACCACCCTCCCCATAGCCAACGTAACCGGGTGGCGAACCAATTAAAGTGGCGACCTTATGTTCCTCTTTAAATTCCGACATATTGATAGTGATAAGATTTTGCACACCGCCATACAAAAGCTCCGCCAGCGCCAGGGCTGTTTCCGTTTTACCTACCCCACTGGTGCCTACCAGTAAAAATACCCCCAAGGGTTTACGCGGATCGGCCAGCTTAGCTCTTGCTGTCATCACACTTTGAGCTATTAGCGTAATGCCCTCTTCTTGACCGACTATCCGTTTAGCTAAATGCTGCCGTAAATCTAGGATGGTTTGCATTTCATCCAACAGCATACGGCCTACGGGTATACCCGTCCAATCGGCAACCACCGTGGCTATCACTTGTTTGTCAACATACGCTTGTAACAAAGAGTGCTCGCCTTGTAGATAGCCTAATTGCGCAATGAGCGCCTGTAGCTGCTGGCGTAACGGCTGAAGATCACTAGGCTGAGAGTCCTCAACCGAGGCCAGATCTAGTTGCTTATGTAAAGCTTGAATCTTATGGATCAATGCTAGCTCCTGCTGCCAACGCTCCGTTGCCATAGTGAGGTTTTGAGTGGTGATTGCTTGTTGTGACCTTAATTCTGCTAAGACTTCCGTTTGTCTACCCAAGGTAGTCTGTTCATGCGTCAATCTTTCAATGGCGGTTGCCAGTTGTTCAAGCTGTTTTTGATACTGTTCAACCAACGCCGGTACCGACTGATGGCCAATGGCTACCCTTGCACAAGCGGTATCAAGCAGACTGATGGCCTTATCCGGTAACTGCCTAACCGTAATATAGCGTTTCGAAAGACGTACGGCTTCTTGCAACGCTTCATCTAAAATTTTAACGTTATGATGCCGTTCTAAGGTTTTACTTAAGCCTCGCAACATATGAATGGCAGTGGTTTCACTAGGCTCATCTATTTTCACGACTTGAAAACGCCTTGCCAAGGCGGCATCTCGCTCGATATATTTTTTATATTCAGCCCACGTGGTTGCGGCTATGGTGCGCAATTCGCCACGCGCTAAAACGGGTTTAAGCAGATTAGCTGCATCGCCTTGACCGGCTTGCCCTCCAGCACCAATTAAGGTATGCGCTTCATCGATAAACAAAATAATAGGATGATTTGCAGACCTAACCTCTTCAATTACTCGCTTCAAGCGATTTTCAAACTCGCCTTTAACACCCGCTCCTGCTTGTAATAGGCTTAAGTCTAAAACGTGCAGAGCGACATTGCTTAGGCTAGGAGGAACCGTGTTCGCAGCGATACGCAGTGCCAAGCCTTCAACTACGGCAGTTTTACCTACCCCCGCTTCTCCCGTTAAAATTGGATTGTTTTGCCGACGGCGCATCAAAATATCGATCACCTGCCGGATCTCAGCGTCGCGGCCAAATACCGGATCAAGTTTATGGTTTTTAGCCTGCGCCGTTAGATCAATGGTAAATTGCGCTAACGCCGATTGCCTATCGGACGTTTTATCGAAAGTCTCGGGATTCGCCGTCCTTACTTCACCACTGTGGGCCATGGCGTTAGGCAATGCTTGGCGTAGGGATTCGCTGCTAAGCTTAGCCAACTCAGCGGATAATTGCCCCCCTGCTAAATTAAGTGACTGCTCATCAACGAGAGCACATAGAATATGGCCTGAATTGACAGTAGTATCTTGAAATTCAAGTGAACTCAACAACCAAGCATTACGCAGGAGACTACATAAACTAAGGCTCAAGGCAGGTGCCTCAATATGCCCTGTCTTAAGTAGAGCTAGCCGTGCGGCTAAATCCTTTAGCAAAGACTCTTTGTCTATTGCACATTGCTCCAATAGCAAATTGCTAACAGCATCTGCTTCGTTGAGCAGTTTAATTAGCCAATGCTCGATTTCAATAAAATGATGGGTATATGTCAAACTTAAACCGGCTGCATTTTCTAGCGTCAGCCGACAAAGTGGCGTAAGTTTTGCGATTAACGCCCGTAAATTAACTGTTTGCATGTCCCCATCCTTTTTTTTGATAATTATTTAAGACTACCGCTTGACTGGCATAATTTCCGCTAAGACTTGGTAGCCACGTATTCCAACCCAATAAGGGCTGATAACTTGCAACCGATGACAATTGGCAGGTGGGTATTTCTGCTGGCTCTAAGCACAGCTGCACGTCAAATTCTAATTCATAGCCTACATAAAGTTCGGTTAGCTCTAACACAGCCGGTAAAGTTTTGCCATTAGGTAACAGGTTTTGAAACTGGTTAAGGCTTAAAGGCCCAATAACCAGTCTAAACTTTCCTTGCGGTTGAAAGACCTGAGTACCTAAAATCGCCGTTTTTCCCAGTTGATTGTATTGACCTTTGGGTTGCAATAAACCAGGTAACCAAGTCTGCTCACTTTTGGCAATGTTAAACCATTTTCCCTGCCAGGGTTTGATCTGTACGGTAAAGTCAAAATAATCACTTAAAATAGCGCGTAGCCCTGCCATAGAGCGAGTCTGCTGGGAGAAAAATCCTGCGTAATAAAAAAGCACTTGGTCTGGAATAACCGTACGGTTCTTTAAATGGCCGGTGCCTAAACCGACCAAGCAACGTAAGGTGTAGGTAAAAGTGTCTTCTTGGTTAACCCGAGCTTGTCCATATTGCGCGGCTAAACGGTATTTCTTCCAGGCCTGATAATAAAGCATTAAACTGCGGTGATTGAATAGATCAAGACATTCCTTGAAGACTCTATCGTTTAAATGATTTTGCTTCAAAATAAATTCGGTATAGTGTTGCGGCAAGGTCCCTTGGGTACCGGTCAGACCCATAAAATAGACACTGATCTCTGCCCAACAATCTTCAACAGCCTTGATGTGCTGTATAGCCACACTGGGAAAAGCCAAACTAGCCGAGGTTTTAAAACGAATTAGCCCATGCTCTAGAGGCTTTGCCTGATTCTCAGGGTTAGAGTCATAGCTGGCTGCTACTTGTTGTTTGCTCCACTGCTCGATAATTCGTACCGCTTGGAAGAAATCAAACTGCTGTGGTTTAGCAAATAGCTCTGCTATTACACTAACTGCTTTTCGCCGATCCGAGCTGGCCATGTTCTCCATATTCCTTCCTGTCCTTTTAAAGTTGCAACAAGTTTGACAAACGAGTTGATAGAACAATATAAATTAAAAAAATGCTCCAATACATTCGCAAATAGCAATAGATTACTACTGTGATATTGCTGTGGGTCAAACTCTATGGTAATTTCAAGTCCCTGACAAAAAGCATTAACCGCTGCCTCCGGAGCTCTTGCCACAATCCGTCGCTGGGTTATTTTCTCAATACCCTCGATAATGGCCTGTGTTTTCATGGAGTTGTTAAAATTATAAAGCTGTAATATCTCCTGCAAAGCCGATATGTCAGCGCTTGT
>JAQSXL010000106.1 GCA_029256685.1 Gammaproteobacteria bacterium
ACACCCAAGAAAAAGAAGAACATAAAAAAGTTGAGGATGAGTACGCTAATTTGGTTAAACAGGTTAAAGACTCGTTAAACGAACAGGTTAAAGAGGTGCGGATCACCCATCGTTTAACCTCATCGCCCGCTTGTGTGGTCACCGACCAAAACGACTTAAGCATTCAAATGCAACGGATGTTAAAAGCGGCAGGCCAAGAAATTCCCGTAAGCAAACCCATCTTGGAACTCAACCCCGAGCATCCCTTAATCAGCCGTTTAAAAGCCGAGCAGGATGATGATCGCTTTAAAGAATGGTCTCACATTTTGCTAGATCAAGCCTTACTTGCCGAGGGTGGACAATTAGAAGACCCCGCTAGTTTTGTGCAGCGTTTAAATAAAATGTTGTTGGAAATGATGCAATAAATCGGGCTTTCGTATTAGGCCTACAAATAGTTGGGGCCTAATACGAGTCTTGTAACTTTACTCATTCACCTGATGAATTTTGCGCTACACAAGTGCATAGGCGCTAAGCCGTTGTAAACGCAACCCTAGTTAAACCTTAAGGTTCAGGCATGTTTGCACTATCAACATCTTAGCTCTTATGATGGCTTAATGAGTAGCATGGTAGTACTTATTGATTGGGGATTATTCGGACGAAGTTGAGACAGATTATGGGACAGTATAATACATTATTTTTTATGATTCGCTGTCTCAACCTAAGGAATTTTAAAGCAGTTTATAAGATGATTTTTAGAAAAGTAAAAAACTTACTTAGCTTCCGAAACAGCTAAGTAAGTAAGAGTTAAGCGGCTATAGCTACTCTTTGGTAAGATAGGGGTAACTTTGCCTCATCTTCAAAAGACACGATTTCCCAGGCTGTCTGATCGTCCAGCAGAGTTCTTAGCAGTTTGTTATTAAGGGCATGACCCGATTTATAACCTTCAAAAGCGCCAATTAAGCTATGGCCTAACAAGTAAAGATCGCCAACCGCATCTAGAATTTTGTGCTTTACAAATTCATCATCATAACGTAATCCACCTTCATTAAGAATGCGAGAATCATCGACTACAACGGCATTATCCAAACTTCCACCTAAAGCCAAATTATGGTTTTTTAAATATTCATATTCAGATAAAAAACCAAAGGTACGCGCCCGACTGACCTCTTTCACATAGGAGGTAGTAGAAAAATCCAAGGTTGCAGTTTGTGGTCTATCTTTAAATACGGGATGATCAAAGTTGATGCCAAATGAAACTTTAAACCCCTCAAAAGGCGTAAACCGCGCAAATTTATCGCCATCTCTAACTTCAATGGTTTTTTTAATTTGAATAAATTGTTTGGGTGCATCTTGTTCTACAGCCCCTGCCGATTGCAACAAGAAGACAAAGGGTCCCGAGCTACCATCCATGATGGGGACTTCTGGTGCATCAATGTCGATATAAGCATTATCAATTCCGAGTCCAGCCATTGCCGATAACAAATGCTCTATGGTTGCGATACGCGTATCACCACTGACTAAAGCAGTTGATAAAGTGGTTTCCCCCACATTTTTAGCCAAGGCAACTATTTCAATCACAGGGTTTAAATCCACCCGGCGGAAAATAATACCCGAATTGATGGGCGCAGGACGTAGAGTTAAATGCACCTTTTTCCCTAAATGCACGCCAACCCCGGTTGCTCTTATAATATTTTTTAAAGTACGCTGCTTTACCATTTAATCAAACATCCTCTTCTTGGCGGCGGAGGAATGCTGGTATATCTAAATACTCCATTTCTTGACCTGCATCGTTATTAACCGCTCTATTTACTACTGGGGTTTGTTTACGCATAAAAGCGGGCCTATCGAGCTGCTGATAATCAAAACCACGAGCTTCAGGGCGATTTTTTTCCGCAATGGAGGCCGTACCTGTTTGTCCCGCGGGTAATCCTAATCCCGTAGCAACAACAGTCACGCGTAATTCATCTTGCATATCGGAATCAATAACCGTGCCCACTACAACCGTGGCATCTTCGGAAGTGAAGTTCTTAACAATATCACCCACTTCTTCAAACTCACCAATAGACATATCAAGTCCACCCGTGATATTCACCAATACCCCGCGCGCACCTGATAAATTGACATCTTCTAGTAATGGGCTAGAAATAGCGGATTCGGCAGCCTGTCTTGCACGATTTTCACCTGTACCCACGCCTGTACCCATCATGGCCATGCCCATAGCCGACATAACGGTACGCACGTCTGCAAAATCAACATTGATCAATCCGGGACGGGTAATAAGCTCGGCAATCCCTTGTACCGCACCTAGCAGTACATCATTAGCGGCTTTGAACGCATTTAACAAACTTACATTTTTACCAAGTACCGAAAGTAATTTATTATTGGGAATAGTGATCAGAGAGTCTACATTTTGGCTCAGTTGCTTAATACCACCATCGGCTGCAACCATCCGTTGCCTGCCTTCAAAATTAAAAGGCTTAGTAACTACCGCCACCGTTAAAATGCCAAGTTCTTTACTAATCTGAGCAATGACGGGAGCTGCACCTGTACCCGTTCCACCACCCATTCCGGCGGTGATAAATACCATATCGGCACCCGTAAGAATTTCACGAATTCGCTCCCGATCGGCTTCCGCAGATTGCCTGCCTACTTCAGGATTAGCCCCGGCACCAAGCCCCTTGGTAATTTCTTCGCCCAGTTGAATATGTAACGGAGCACTGGATTTCTTTAATGCTTGAGAATCAGTATTAGCACAAATAAAATCAACGCCGTCAATTCTTTGGCTCATCATATGCTCAACAGCATTACCGCCACCGCCACCCACACCGATAACCTTAATGACAGCATTATGTGGATTGGCATCAGTCAACTCAAACATGAACTACCCCCGCCGGAATAAATAATTAGCAAATGTTCGCATTATACCGAATAATTTTGATTTTCACTAATTTTTGGTTAAAAAAAAAGCAAAAATTATTTATAACCAACCTGAATTTTGGCTAAGCCTACTGAAGTTCTATCGTGATAAAGATAAGCTTGAACAAGATTATCAAGCTTTGCTATCTCTCGAGCATGATTATTTGAGGCCTTTTATATTTGCAAAATTATTACCAAAACACAAAAGGCCCACTAAAAGGCTAAAAAAAGAAGCTGGCTTAAATAACCGTTTTAAGCTTTTAATCTGAAAAAATCGCGGTAAAAAGAGTTTCAGTCATGCTTATAAAGTTAAAACCTTAAATAAATTTCATTAGCTCTTGTTAAAAATTACCTTGAAACCAGGCCTTCATTTTTGTCCAAACACCTTTAAAACCATCCCCCAATTTATTGTCATTACGAGGATCATAATGCTGATGTAAACCATGCAACAACAATCCCACGCTGGTAGCATAAATAGGATTATTAGTCACATCGCTCATGCCAGTAATATACTGTGGAGTACCTAATCTTACTGGCATATTGAAAATAGATTCGGCCAAAGTAAGGAGTCCTTCCACTTTAGCAGCGCCTCCAGTTAATACAATGCCTGCTGCAATCCTATCCTCATAACCACTTTGATATAATTCGTTGCGCACTAAATTAAACAATTCTTCATACCGGGGTTCAATCACTTCGGCTATCACCTTACGTGATAGCTTTCTACCCGGCCTATCACCGACTCCTGGCACCTCAATAATGTCTGCACCATCGGCCTGATTAGTTAATGCACATGCAAACTTAAGTTTAATAGCCTCGGCACTTTGGGTCGGCGTTCTAAGTGCAACCGCAATATCATTGGTTACCTGATCGCCAGCCACTGGAATTACGGCCGTATGCCGGATGGCGCCATCGGTAAAAATAGCTATATCCGTCGTTCCACCACCAATATCAACTAAACAAATACCCAACTCTTTTTCATCATCGGATAATACGGCATAACTAGAGGCTAATTGCTCTAAACTAATATCGGCGACCTCAAGTCCACAGCGTCTTACACATTTAACAATATTTTGCGCCGAACTCACGGCCCCAGTCACAAGATGGACTCTTGCTTCAAGCCGGACTCCCGACATCCCTATGGGATCCCGAATTCCACCTTGATGATCAACAATAAACTCCTGAGGTAATACATGCAAAATCCGTTGATCGGCAGGAATAGCCACCGCTTTAGCCGCATCCATCACTCTATCGATGTCCGCTTGGGTGACTTCGCGATTCTTGATAGCCACAATTCCGTGTGAATTTAAGCTACGGATATGACTACCTGCAATACCTGTGTAAGCCGAATGAATTTGGCAACCGGCCATTAATTCAGCCTCTTCAACGGCTCGTTGGATAGAATTTACCGTGGCCTCGATGTTAACTACAACCCCACGTTTTAATCCTTGCGATGGATGAGAACCAAGCCCCACGACGTGAATACGTCCATCCTCGGTAATTTCCCCCACCATGGCCACAACTTTAGACGTACCTACATCCAGTCCAACGATTAGCCGTCTATCAGATTTTTTTGACATAGATTCTTCTGTCCCCACTTTTTCGAATTAAGTGCCTTTTTTAGTGCTACTAAGGCAACCACTCTTTATTTATTCATTTATATAACGATGGTTATTCAGCCAATATATTTCTTAGATTTAACTCGCTGAATACACTCGTTTCTTAATTTTTAATTATTCCATTTTACCGCTATACCATTGCTATAACGCATATCGATATAATCCACTTCGGTGGCTCTTGCGGCGAAAAGCCTTTGATAAATAGTGATAAAACGCTTTAACCTGTCCAAAATATCTTGACTACCCAGGTTAACGATTATCCCATTACTGAGCTGCAACTGCCAGGCATGTCTATCGGTTAAGTAAAGCTGTTTAATACTTAATGATAAGGCTTGCAAAAGCGGATTTAAGTTTTGATAGGTTTTTAGCATTAATATTTGCTGCCCCAAGGGACCTACAAAGTAAGGAATATTTTGCTCGGCATTAACGTTAGGTGGGGTAAACACCTGCCCTTGATTATTTACTAAGGCGTTACCATTCCAGTGAGCTATTGGTTGATGCTCAACTAAAGTGACAGATAAAGCTTTAGGCCAGCTACGCCCAATAGAAACCCTATTTACCCAGGGTAATTGCTGCAATTCATCTTGTAAAGCCGTGGTATTAACCCCAAAAAAACCTTGCTGTAAATAAGGCGCCATTAATTGCTGAATCGCCGTTGGATTAATATGGTGGAACTCACCGCTTACCTTTATTTTAGCTAACGGGAAATAGCTGGGGTTCAACAATGCACCCCATCCTGCATATCCAATACATCCTAGTAAAGTCAAAAGTAAAAAGCGTGATAACCATCGTAAATAGGGTATCTCTAGATAAGTATCTGGGCTAGATGCTTGAGCCACCTTATGGCGCTTACGTGGTTGAACGAGTTCATCATCCTTTGAGTAACTCCCTGGTATCATTAAGACTCTCCTATTACATGTACTTCACGAATTAGCGCTATATCATGGTTTTTTTTAACAACTGTGGCCACTTTATCGATCAAGGCTTCCACCTCGGCAGCCGTTGCTTGGCCATTATTCACAATAAAATTAGCATGTTTAGTAGAAACCATAGCATCCCCAATGCTAGTTCCCTTCAAACCACAAGCTTCAATAAGCTTAGCCGCATAATTATTAGGTGGGTTACGAAATACCGATCCACAACTATAATCGCCTGTCGGTTGAGTGGCGGCGCGTCTTGCCAATAATTCTTTAATCTTAGCCAGCGACTGTGCCTTATCTCCGGTTGGCAATTGAAGGTAAACCGCTACAAACCATTCATTCTCGGGACCCGTTACATGCCTATAAGTAACCTGATACTCATGGGGCATTCTAACCCGGATGTTTCCTTGTCTATCTAGACATTCTAACTTAGCAACATAGTCCCAGGTTTCGCCATCATGACAGCCTGCATTCATACGCAATGCCCCCCCCATAGTGCCTGGAATCCCCGCTAAAAATTCCGCACCTGTTAAACCGTGCCGTGCAGCCGTTCTAGCTACCTTGCCACAAGATACCCCAGCCTCTGCGCGTAGCGTATGCTCATCTATCAAACTAAGTTCATTTAAACTACCCTGGGTCACAATCACCGTGCCACGTACACCTTTATCACGCACCAAGGTATTGCTGCCCAATCCTAACCAACATAGTGGCTCATCCATTGGCAAACCAGCCAAAAAATGGCTAAGATCGGCTAAATCGGCCGGTAAATAGAGGCTATCGGCAGGGCCACCTATCCGCCAGGACGTATAGTTTGCCAAGGGTTCATTAAATAACAAGCGGCCACGTAAACCGCTTGCCACCGAGATATTATTGGAATCTGCAGCCACTATATCAATACTCAAAATCAAATCCAACAATAGTAATGGATCTTAAATCAATGAACAACCACTCTCAGCAAACAACTGAAAATTCCATCAGTTCGGCAGCCACGCCTTTTCGCGCGCCTTAGCCTCATAAGATTGAGCCGATTTTACCAGCAACTCATTGAATGTGAGCTTAGGCTCTGCGTTTATCAAGCGTAGCTATCCTTAAAACCTAATAGGATGAAGTATACCCTATATAAATAGAGGTCAGCTCTCAGGCCGGTTTTCTGTCGTACTGCAAAACCTCTAATACTAGCTTACCGATATCGCCAGCCCCTTGCATGAGTATCACATCGTTTGCTTGCACGACTTGCTGCAAGACAGTAACTAGCTGCGACTTATCGGCCACAAACCTTACCCTATCTGGCTTGCTTTTGTTTATAGCCTGGTATAAAGACTGTCCAGAGGCTT